>JAQUMQ010000017.1 GCA_028718045.1 Actinomycetota bacterium | reverse complement strand
AACAGAAATATATTCTGCTAAATGACCTATCAAAGGAAATGCAAACATCATAAATAAAGAACCCATAAAACTAATACTTGATAAAACAGTTGCCCTCTCTTTGGATCCTATTTTTTTATTGATTAACGTATTTG
The DNA here is from genome assembly GCA_028718045.1 of Actinomycetota bacterium. Classification (GTDB taxonomy): domain Bacteria; phylum Actinomycetota; class Humimicrobiia; order Humimicrobiales; family Humimicrobiaceae; genus JAMDDL01. The sequence continues at coordinate 12,689 of JAQUMQ010000017.1, read as the reverse complement.
AGAGCGGATAAAAAAACACCATCATATTACTTATAATAACGAAAAAAATAAAAGCAAAAATATCTGGGACAAAAGTTATTGAAGCTAAAAATAGTGAAGAAATAAATGGTGGGAAAATAATGAGTTTGTTTATATTTATTCTTCCTTCTATTTTATGAACCACCGAATAAGTAAATATACTAATAATAGAATCGATTGCAAATACATTTGATATTATAAATTCTGAGTATCCGAGTTGTTTAAACCAAAGAGGGATAAAAAGATATAATGTGTTCGTTGATGCAATAAAAAAAATAATACCAATTGATAGCATTAGAAATATGCGATTATTAAATGTCTTTTTAGTGTTGGACAATATTACCTTAATATTTGAAAAAAACTTATTAAATAGTGCATTATTGTTACATTTCGCACTTCTAATCTCATCAAATTTAATAAGTGGTATAATTGAAATCACTTGAACAACAGCTAGGGATAGATATAAAAATTCCCAAGACACTAATTTCAAAATACCTCCCATGAACAATCCTAAAGCCATTCCAAAAGTCATAAATGAACCATAAAACCCATTTATTTTAATAAAAATCTTGTTCTTATTTTTTCCTTTCAATTTTAATGAATCATATAACAATGCGATATCTGCACCAGAATTAAATGTTGAACCCATGCCCATTAAAATAAACAATATGGAAAAGAAATAAAATTTCCCAGAAAAAATCATACCAACAGCATATACAATAATGATTATCCTTGAATATATCAGACTGATACGTCTTCCATAAATGTCAGCTATTAGTCCCGTTGGAATTTCAAATATAAATATAGATAAATGCAATAATGATTCTACTAATCCGACTTGAAAAGTATTTTGTCCACGCTCAATTAGATATATTATCCATATTGCTCTATCAAACAATATATTATAAAACATTGATGAAATATAAAGTTTTATAATATTAGCGTTAATACCTTTCGTTAATATCTCTTTCTTATTTTTTAACTTAAGGTTAAAAACCATTTTTTTTCTTATTTATATAAAAAATAAGTATTTCCGATAAATTTTATTATAAGCAATAATACATTACAAATGATTAAAAGGTGAGAGTCATATTAGAAAGTTTGTTTACTATAATTTACAATGGTTTTGCTTTTTTATTTCAATCTTTTTTCAACTTCATTCATAAATAAATACTATTATTTTTACTCACATTAGAAGGGAGGGCATTTCCAAAAAATTTAGAATTTCCTCTTAAATTTATATTTATGATAATAATTTACAATAAAAAATCCCCTAAAAGCTCATATTAAAGGGGATTTGGGGGATTGTTGGAGATTAGTTTCTGGGCTATGCTGTCAAACTAACGGGGATTATTAGGTATTTTTCTTTCAGCTATGCTGTCAAACTAACGCAGGAAAACAATTCGACCCATACATAGTCAAAAAATTTCTGCAAATCCTTTAGAAAAAATCGAATTCTTCATATAATATTAAAAATATTTTTATTAAAATTATAATCATCAAGCATCGATGCATAACGCAGTCAGGCTGATACGATGGAAAAATTTTCACATTACATATATTTTGACCACAGTGCTACGACACCGGTTATGCCTGAAGTTGCAAAAGTTGTCTATGACACCATGACATTGTATTTCGGTAATGCATCCGAATCTCATCTTTTCGGAGTGAGGGCAAAACATATTCTTGAAAATTCCAGGAATATTATTGCAAAATCAATAAATTGCTATCCCGACGAAATACTGTTTACGAGCGGAGGAACGGAAAGCAACAACATTGCGATTTTCGGTATTGCCGAGGCTTATTATAAAAAAGGGAACCACATAATAACTACGGAAATCGAGCATCCGGCTATACATATGCCATTGAGAGTGCTGGAGCATGAAGGATACGACATAACTTATTTGCCTGTCGACGGCAGCGGCATCGTAGATCCACAAGATGTAAGAAATGCCATAATAAACAAGACCGTGCTGATTACGGTAATGCACGGAAACAATATAATGGGCTCCATTCAACCTATCGCAGAAATAGGCAGGATCGCAAAAGAAAATGACATTATTTTCCATTCCGATGCGGTTCAAAGCTATATGAATGCAAACATAGATGTCAATCACCTTAACGTGGATCTTATGTCCATCTCGGGTCACAAAATATATGCGCCTAAAGGCGTGGGGGCATTGTTCATAAAAAGAGGCATAAAGATTATGCCTCAGATATTTGGCGGCGGACAGGAAAAGGGTAAGAGATCAGGTACCGAAAATACCCCGGGTATTGCGGGATTTGCTAAATCGGTTGAAATTTTGTCGTCAAATTTCAGCCAAAGAATAAAAAAAACCACAGAACTAAGAGATTATTTAAGAGACGGTATTCTTCAAAAAATAACTGATGTAACCTACAACGGCCATCCGGAAAAAAGATTGCCTGGAAACTGCAATTTTACTTTTAAGCATCTCGACGGAAGTGACATAGTAAGAAAGCTTGACGAATATGGCATCGCAATTTCTGCCGGTTCAGCTTGTAAAAGCGCAGCAGCGGATATAAGCGATCCGCTTCTTGCAATGGGAATTTGCCCCGAATTTGCAAAAGGATCCATCAGAATTACACTTGGTTTCGAAAATTCTAAAGAAGAAGTTGACTACCTGACAGAAATACTGCCCGGAATCGTGTCTGATTTAAGAAACAGCTATCTTTCCTTGAAAGAAAAGGACAGCAATAAATATTTCATATTTTGATATGTCTGTTAATATCTCTTGCATCAAATCGTATTAAACTATTTTTAATTTTACATTTGTCCTAAAATAATTAAAATTAAAAAATAAAGACTCGAGCATCGAATAAATTTTTAAACAAGATAGAAAATGAGGAAATTAAATGAATGAAGCAAAACAACTAACCAAAGATGACGTACTAAAAGCTTTATCTGAAGTTTATGATCCTGAGATCCCGATAAACATCGTTGACCTGGGTTTGATTTATAAAGTCGAAATAAACGAAACCAATGACGTAAATATAGATATGACTTTTACGACAAAAGGATGTCCGATGTACATGTATATCAAGGAACAGGCAAAGGAAAGAATAAAAAAGATGGATGGCATCGGCAAAGTAGAAATTAACCTTGTTTGGGAACCTAAATGGACTCCTGAAATGATTTCAAAAACAGTAAGAGAAAGACTGAGCTCGCAAAAATAAAAAACCCTGTTTCGGCAAAAGGCTTTTGTCAAATTTTGACATCTAAAAAATAAAATATGCAAAAGGAGTTCCGGTATCAGTACATTAAGACTATGCATTTCTCAAATAAATCCTACCGTAGGAGATTTTGCAAAAAATTTTAATTCGATTGCAAAGTCGATAGAAAAAGCCAGGCAGTTTTACTGCGATATCGTGATTTTACCCGAACTTGCGCTTACCGGCTACCCTCCCGAGGATCTTTTGCTAAAGCCTTCGTTTATCGACAAAAACCTGGAATATATCGAAAAAATAAGGCAGCTTACGGACAAAATTACATTGGTGTGCGGCTTCGTCAACAAAGAAAACGGCATTTTTAATTCTGCGGCAATAATTAGCGATAAAAAAATTCTTTCGGTTTACAACAAGCAACACTTGTATAATCATTCTTTTTTCGAGGAAGAAAGGTATTTCCAAAAAGGAACGGAAAATAAAATATTTGAAATAAAAAACAGTTTGGTTGGCGTTACCATTTGCAAGGACATACATCATTCGGAAGATCCGGCAAAAATTCAGGCAATATATGGGCAAGCACAGCTTATCGTCAATATCTCAGCCTTTCCTTATTATATAGGAAAAATTTCGGAGTATGAAAAATTGCTTCAAAAAAAGTCTGTCGATTACAGAGCCTTTATAGCATATGCAAATTTGGTCGGCGGCCAGGACGAACTGGTATTCGAAGGAAATTCGTTGGTTATCGATGCAAACGGAAAAATAATTTCGAGGTGCAAACCTTTCGAAGAAGACCGGTTAATATGTGACATCGACCTCGAAGAGGTAAAATCGATAAGATTAAAAGATGTAAGATATGAAAATCAAAAACTTATGTTTTCCGGAAAAAATATAAGTCTTCCCAAATTAATCAAATCGGCAACAAAGAGTTTGGATTCCGCAGATAAAGAAAGCTCTTTAAATAAAAGATCATATGCGCCTTCGTATACAAACTACGAAGACTTTATTTCTTGTGAAGACGAAGAAATTCTTAAAGCTTTGATCCTCGGAACAAGAGATTATCTTCATAAAAACGGATTCGAAAAAGCAGTTTTTGGATTAAGCGGAGGCATAGACTCGGCTCTTGTAGCAGTTATTGCTTCGATGGCAATAGGAAATGAAAATATTACGGGAATTCTTATGCCTTCCTGCTATTCAAGCCAGTCAAGCATTGATGATTCTCTTGAATTGGCTAAAAACATAAAAATAAATTCGATAAGCATTCCCATATCGAGGATGTACGAATGTTACCTTGAATCATTAAAGAATATTTTTAAATCAGATAAAATAAATTTGACTAAAGAAAACATTCAAGCAAGAATCAGAGGAAATATCCTGATGGCGCTTTCGAATGAATTAGGATGGCTCGTTCTTACAACCGGCAACAAAAGCGAGACCAGCGTAGGATATTGCACTTTGTACGGCGATATGGCAGGTGGTTTTTCTCCAATCAAAGACATTTATAAAACAAAAGTATACTCCTTATGCAAATTCATAAACAAAAAATATAACCGTATTATCCCCGAGAACATATTGATAAAAGTACCTTCAGCAGAATTAAAGCCAAATCAAAAAGACGAGGACTATCTTCCTTCTTATGACTTACTTGATAAAATAATCAAGGCATACATGGAAGAAGATATGGATCTGAGCTATATGATCCATACGATGGGATACCCTGCCGAAACCGTAAAAAAGGTTGTGCATCTAATTGATAGGAACGAATACAAAAGAAGGCAAGGGTCACCGGGAATAAAAATAAATCCCGGAATCTCCGGTAAAGACAGGAGATATCCCATGACGAACAGGTTTGGCTAACGAAAATAAAATATAATAATAAACGCACACCAATGAGTTTCTTGTAATAATAAAATATTGCATATATCATTGGTTTTTGTTTAAAGATTTGATATTTCATAGTTTTTAAATATTTTACATATTTTAAAAATAATTTGATAAACATTTGGACTTATCTTTGATCGAAAAACATGTTTATGAATGCGGATCAGCTTACTAATTATATTAAAAACAGGGAGGAACTATGGGCGGTAATAAAAAAATGGATGATATGAGAGAATACGTATTAAAAAAGGCTAAAGACGATCACATAAAGTTTATAAGATTATGGTTCACAGATGTTCAGGGAATGCTAAAAAGCTTCTCGATTACGATAGAAGAGCTCGAAAACGCTTTATATGAAGGTATGGGATTTGACGGTTCTTCGATAGAAGGCTTTTCGAGGATCGAAGAAAGCGATATGATAGCGCTTCCCGATCCTTCCACTTTCAAGATTCTTCCATGGAGACCCATGGAGAGTGGAGTCGCAAGAATGTTTTGCGACATGATACTTCCTACCGGCGAACATTTTGAAGGCGATCCCAGATGGATTTTAAAGAAAAATTTAAAGAAAGCAAAAGAATTGGGTTATACATTCCATGTAGGGCCCGAACTGGAATACTTTTATTTTAAAAGCGATAAGGGAAAACCTGAGGTGCTGGACCAGGGAGGATACTTCGATCTTACCACGCTGGATGTGGCAAGCGATTTAAGAAGAGAAACTATTCTTTATCTAAATTCGATGGGAATATGCGTTGAATATTCGCACCATGAAGTTGCGCCATCCCAGCATGAAATTGATTTAAGATACGAGGATGCGCTTACAATGGCAGACAATGCGATGACTTACAGGCTTGTCGTTAAAGAAATTGCGATGAAACATAATGTTTATGCCACTTTTATGCCAAAACCTATATTTGGTGAAAATGGGAGCGGAATGCATGTTCATCAATCTTTATTCAAAGGTGACAAAAACGCCTTCTTTGATCCCAAGGATAAATATTTTTTATCGCCGGAAGCAAAAAGCTACATTGCGGGGCTTTTAAAACATTGTAAGGAATTTGTTGCAATAACCAATCAATGGGTTAACTCTTATAAAAGACTTGTTCCGGGTTATGAAGCTCCCGTTTATATCTCCTGGGCTAGAAAAAACAGATCGACTTTGGTAAGAGTCCCGCTTTATAAGCCGGGCAAGGAAAAAGCAACAAGAGTTGAATTCAGGTGTCCTGATCCTGCATGCAATCCGTATCTTGCTTTCAGTGTGATGCTTGCCGCAGGGTTGGAAGGAATAAAAAACAATTATGCACTTCAGGATCCCATAGAAGAAAATATTTTCGAAATGGATTACATGAAGAGAAACAATGCCGGAATAGACACTTTGCCTGACAACCTATATGAAGCGGTAAAAAATCTTGAAAAAAGCAAACTTATGAAAGAAACTCTCGGCAATCATATATTTACAAAATTCATCGAAAATAAAAAAATCGAATGGGATAAATACAGAACATTCGTTACGGATTATGAAATTGACAACTATCTGCCAATTTTATAGTAATAAGTGCTAAGGATACCGTTATAAAAGAGGTTTTTGTTTTCTTATCTTTTATTATCGATAATCTTTGTTTTTATATTGTTAAAATTAAATATTGATATTAAAAGCTGGTTATTAAAAAACAAAATCAAGCACAAGGCTTAATATAACACAAAATACTCCTGCGAGAAGCATCTTTATGCCGCTTAAAACGAGCCTTGCTCTTGAAATTTTCCCAAGAAACAACCCGATGGCAAAAAGCAGCAAGAGCGAGATCGCAAATGCCAGTATGTAACATATGTTCATAGGCAGATATTTGCCGAAAAAAAACGGTATTACCGGAATTAATGCAGTTACTGCCGCAGAAAATCCGTTTACCAATGCGGAAATCCTTGTAGCATACCTTAACGCATAATAAATTACCGTATGATCAAGATTATAAAGTGTCGAATTCTCCAGGTCTTCTATTTCCTTCTTTCTTTCCGCGCTTTCAAAAAAATACACTCCCCATACTCCTGATACTCCTACGGAAATACTCATCGCAAAACTGACAACTATTATATGTTTAAAATCGCTTACCTTGACAACATAATTTCCTGCAAGAACTCCCAGGATCGTAATTATCCCATCAAAACCGCTCGTGGCAAAATACCTTCTTAAATTTGACGAGATATTTGCAATCTTGTTGTAGTTTTTAATTTTGTTCTGCCAATCAAAAAACTTTTGTTTAAAAATGGACAACATAACTATCTCGATTATAATGAGCTTAAATTTTAATAATTCAAGTACCAAAGTCTTGCTATCGTATTTCTAACTGAATTCATCGGTAATCAGCCCAGCTTAAATTATATTTATATTATACTTAAATTCATCATTCTATTGTAATTTAAATTCATCATTCTATTGTGGTGGTAGTCTCTTCATATATGTCTGTTGCATCCGTCGATGTATTCGTACTTTCCTGACCCATGTCCTGAGTATTTTGAGTGATACCTCCCAGACCGCCTGATATCTTAGCAAGATCAAGAAACGGCAGTACCCCTTCGGGAAGTATACCCCAGTTAATATTCGGAGACATCTTTTGAATAAACTCGAGCTGGATAATCTGAGGATATGACTTCAATGCTTCGCCTTTGATTTTTATTTGTTCAGCTTCCGCCTGTGCTTTTACGATAGCTTGCTCTTTTTTTATTTTTTCCTGCTCAAGGATATTTTTTTCTACAACAATCCTTTCTTCCGCAATCTGTTTTTCCTCCAGAACATTAAAATACTGATCGGTGAAATCAATTTTCCTCAAGAGAAAATCATCCATGATAACACCATTTTTACTAAACTTTTCTCTAAGTGTGCTGTGTATTTCTTCCTGGACATCAAAAACGCCTCTTGAATAAAGCTGAGCGGCAGTATATTTTTTAGGAATATTACGGCTAATTGATCTCGATTCTGCTTTTACTACTTTCTCGACCAAGTCATCCATCGTACCTATGTTATTTAAAATCCAGACTGTTTGTTTTGAGTCTATCGAAAACCTTATCGTGTATTTGAGCTTGACTTGCTGACCGTCAGATGAAGTCGTATCTATTACATAATCCGGATAATTTGCGGTGCTTACTTCAGAAGCATCGCTTGTTTCATAAGTTACCTGCCTTGTGGAATAATTTACGGTATTTTGAAAAAAAGGTGCTTTTATGTGAAATCCGGGGTAAAAAATCACACCGGTAGTTCTGCCTAATTGAGTCAAGACTTTTACATTGCCCGCATTGACTATTACAAAGCTGTTAAATAAAAGAATCACAAAAATCACAAAAGCAAACACCGAAATAATAATATTTCTTACCAGCCTGATTTTCATTAATAACCTCCAATTGTCGATACAATTTGTAATTTTTCGAATAGTAATAACGAAGACATCGAATTCAAAATCTGTTTCTTACTCGATCTTATTAAATGATTTTATAAAATTGTAACTTAAATTAATATATATTTCTAAAAAAATTATAATTAGGTATAATTCATAAAAGCACCGCAAAATTATCCGGTACTTTTTAAAGTTTGCCAAATTATTTTAATGATTGGGTTTACTGTAAACATGGTATTGTTTACAATCTCATTTTAAAATAAAGAATTTATTAACTTTTAGGAGGATTATTTTATGGCACTTATTAATTTAAAAGATCTATTAAACCATTCAAGCAAAAATAAATATGCCGTAGGGGCTTTTAATGTTACAAGTATTAATTTTATAGATCCGATAATAGAAGCAGCCATCGAATCCAACTCACCCGTTATAATGCAGCTAGCCGAAGTTCATTTCAGGTATTTGAATCTCGAGCATATAGCACCCGCAATTATCAGAGCTGCCAAAGAGGTCGACATCCCGGTTTGTGTCAATCTCGATCACGGAAAAAATTTCGATACCATAATAAGAGCGATACGGGCAGGGTTTACTTCCGTTATGTTTGACTGCAGTGAAGAAACCCTTGACGTAAATATTAAAAAAACAAAAGAAATCGTAAAGATCGCGCACAGCGTTGGTGTCGGGGTGGAAGGCGAAATAGGAAATATCGGAGGGGAAGCTGTCGGCATAGCCGCTCCAACTCCTCATGAAGCCAGTGTCGAGTCTTTTACGAAAGTAGAGGATGCAGTAAGGTTTTACGAAGAGACCGGAGTGGATGCTCTTGCAATTTCCGTAGGCAATGTACATGGAACCTATAAGGGAAAACCAAACCTTGATTTTGAAAGAATAGACAAAATAAATAAAGCCATACCTATACCTATAGTTTTACATGGAGGATCAGGAATATCCGATGATGATTTCAAAAAAGCAATAAGTCTTGGAATTTCAAAGATCAATTTTTATACCGAAATGTCTGCCGGCGCAGTAAAAGCCGTAAGAGTTTTCTTATCTGAAAATCCTGATTGCATAAGTTACGGAGATTTATCTAAAATAGTTCAGAAAAACATAAAAAATATCGTCATGGAAAGAATGGAAGTATTTGGAAGCAAAAATATTACAGCTTCCGATAAAACTTTATGTATCTCCTGTGATGAATCAAGCTGCGGCTTAAGCGAGCCTCAATTCAAGCCTAACGCCAAAACAGTCGTTTACGACTCGCTGGTCGAGCTGATCACAAAAGAAGTCATGGAAAGCATGAAAAGGTAAAAGGTAAATTCCGATTGCAGCAATTATTATTTTTTGATAACAGTTATAAATATATGTTGCATTTGATTTCAACAATTCAAGTTTTTAACATTAATTTCGTTGTTCCCGATTGCCTTAAATATTTATAGCACGTTAGATTCTGCAATTTACACTTTCGCATTTATTTCGTTACTTCTATTTCACGTAATAATTTGTCTATTTTGGTAAGTTGGGAGTTGATTTCATTATCAGCCATAAGCCCTTCCCGTTCCCATATTCCGGAAAGATCGACACCAAAACTTGGCGTACCGTATGACTGTTCCGAATACCCACTATTTTGCAAACCACCAATGATAGCCCTTTGAAAAAACCATTTAATATTTCAATTGGTAATTTTATCTAGATATAATAGCCATATGGGTCAAAATATCAAAAGACTTCTAGATATTGATACAAAATATTCTTCTTTCCTCTGGGGAGCACGAAGAACAGGAAAAAGTCACTGGATAAAATATAATCTAAGCGCTGATAATATTATACTAATCGATTTGTTGCAGACCGATGTATTTTCAGAATATGCTTCAAGACCATCCTTGCTTAGAGAAAGATTCCAGAATACCAAAAAAATAATTATTATAGACGAAATCCAAAAAGCTCCAATGCTTCTGGATGAAATCCATTGGATGATGGAAAACAAAAAAATAATTTTTTTACTGACAAGCTCCAGTGCAAGAAAGCTAAGAAGAAGCCATACCAACCTACTGGCCGGTCGGGCTCTGCGTTATCAGTTACTACCCTTCTCCTATAAGGAAGTCGGCAATATAAATCTGGAAAAAATAATGATCTCCGGAATGTTGCCACCGCACTTTTTATCTTCTAAACCGCTGGACTTAATAAGATCATATGTTGCGGACTATTTAAAAGAAGAAATTGCACAAGAAGCTCAGATTCAGAATATTCCTCAATTCAGTGAATTCTTAAGAGTGGCGGCACTAATGTCAGGGGAGTTGCTAAATTATAACAATGTTGCCAGAGAATCTGGTGTGAGTGCCAAAGTTGTCCATTCTTATTTTGATATTCTTGAGACTACAATGCTTGGTTTTAATATTGCTTCCTGGAAAAGCTCTAAAACAAGAAGATTGATACAAACCAAGAAATTTTATTTGTTTGATATCGGGATAAGTAATTATCTTACCAGAAGACAGCCGACGGAAGGGACTCCTGAATTTGGAAAATCATTCGAGCATTTTATTTTAATGGAATTGCAGGCTTACAGAGCTTACAGGAATCCTGATATGGATATAACATACTGGCGGACAAGTACCGGATACGAGGTAGATTTCATCCTTGGAGACAAAGAAATAGCTCTGGAGATAAAATCCGGCAAGATGGTTCATGATATTGACCTGAGAAGCCTCAAAGCATTACGTGAGGATGGGAAAATAAAAAATCTTATAGTTGTGAGCCAGGAAAAATACCCCAGAGAAGTTGGCGAAATTAAAATAATGCCATGGACAACATTTCTGGACAGATTATGGGATGGTGACCTTGGCATATAAATTCTTAAACTAAATAATCAAGATAATTATCCTTATCGACCACAGTAAAATCCGACCCTGGATAAAGTCCAGAACCAATTCAGCAGCCAGGTCGTCTATATCTTCGTTTCGCTCAGATATAAAATACTCTTTTATGAATCGGATTGCTTTTTTCTTTTCTTCTTTTATCAGTTCGGTTTTAGCCATGAAACCCCACACTTCTGATAATCAAGAAGTAGATCCGAAACCAGAAAATTTAATTTACTTTATTAATTTAAAAGAACTTGTCTTTTGGATCCCCCAGGTATAAATACAATTTCCGCCGGGATTTCTGCCCAATTTAATGATTGTTTTGCTGAAAAGATGGGATTTTTAATAAAAAAAGAAAGTGTCAGGGATAAAATCAAGAAGAACTGGCTTTTAGTTGACTTTGAGGTAGCAAATATAATTTATATAAATTTACAAGTATTTCATCTTATTTAAGACATAAGCTTATATTGGAAAGCGTTAACATATGCAGCTGCTGCATATGTTTTTTACAATCGAAAAATGTACCAAATTTCAATCCACGCACCCGCACGGGGTGCGACGTAAGTATTCCCTCTACTGGTTGTTTGTCTTTAAGTTTCAATCCACGCACCCGCACGGGGTGCGACACGAAAGGTTTATCAACTGCGCTATCTTTTGTTTTGTTTCAATCCACGCACCCGCACGGGGTGCGACCAAGCAAGCGGTGGAAGCTTAACAAAACTAAGTGTTTCAATCCACGCACCCGCACGGGGTGCGACATGAGTATTTTAACAATATCCTGGCGGTAGCTAAAGTTTCAATCCACGCACCCGCACGGGGTGCGACTTTGGAGGAGCAAGAGCAATAAAGGCAGCTGTTGTTTCAATCCACGCACCCGCACGGGGTGCGACAGCACATTCCGCAGGCTAAAGTTATCGAGTTCATGTTTCAATCCACGCACCCGCACGGGGTGCGACACAAAACTTATACATTTGTTAATTCAATGGCAAGTTTCAATCCACGCACCCGCACGGAGTGCGACACAAAACTTATACATTTGTTAATTCAATGGCAAGTTTCAATCCACGCACCCGCACGGGGTGCGACTGAAAATTAACTTCTAAAGTTTGCCTTTTCTCTGTTTCAATCCACGCACCCGCACGGGGTGCGACTTGTACCGCCATCGATTTTATAATATATCCTATACGTTTCAATCCACGCACCCGCACGGGGTGCGACCTTATGCCATAGGGGGTACCACACCCCCAAGAGAGTTTCAATCCACGCACCCGCACGGGGTGCGACACTACCTCAAATAACAAGAGGCATGTTTAAGATGTTTCAATCCACGCACCCGCACGGGGTGCGACCTGCATGGGGGACTTCCCCAATA
>JAQUMQ010000016.1 GCA_028718045.1 Actinomycetota bacterium | reverse complement strand
GTTTTTAAATGTTTTGATTTCCAAACTTTTAGGAAAAAGATATGCTGTATTTAGCGAATCTTTTTGTCCTTCGTGCAAATCAGCAAAAAAATTTTACGATAATATACCCCTGCTTTCTTATATTTTTTTAAAAGGAAGATGCCGAAACTGCAAGGAAAAAATTTCCGTAAGATATCCGATTGTGGAATTGCTGACGGTATTTCTTTTTGTAACTAGTTTTTATTTTTATGGAATCAGTTTTTATTTGCTTTTATCAATGATAATGATCTCCGGATTGATAACGGTGTCTTTTACGGATATCAAAAACGAAATGATTCCAAATGTCGTAGTCTTGCCGCTTGCGATAGTGGGTTTGTTGATTAACATATTTTTGATTTCAAACAAGTGGTGGATAGTTATTGCATTTGCATCCGGTGCATTCTTTTTTATGTTAATAATAAACCTGATTTATCCCGAAGGCATGGGCATGGGCGATGTAAAACTAAGCATGATGGCAGGGGCTTTTTTAGTTGAAAAAATTATTCCAGGCCTTTTGATAGGTTTTTTTGCGGGTTCGTTATTTGGATTGATTACTATTATTGCAAAAAAGAAAAAATTAAAGCAAACAATACCGTTTGGTCCATTTATTTCTTTAGGATGTATTGTTGCTTTGTTTTTTGGCGACAGAATTATCAAATGGTATATTGGTTTTATGTAAAAGAATATTTTGCGATGTTTTACCTTTGTTTTAAATCAGATTATAATACATAAAAAAATAAGCTTAATAAAAAACAAATTATAATAAAAAACGATATGAGATTTTTAAGTTCAGGTGAATCGCACGGAAAAGCATTGATCGGTATAATTGACGAATACCCTTCCGGATTAGATATCGACTTTGACTTCATCGAAAACGAACTGAAAAGAAGGCAATCCGGTTATGGTCGCGGAAAAAGAATGGCTATCGAAAAAGATAAGCTGGAAATTCTTTCCGGAATAAGGAATGGGCAAACTTTGGGCTCTCCGATATCTTTTTTAATCTATAACAAGGATTGGAGAAATTGGGAAAAAAAGATGTCGGCGAACAAAGACATTTTTTATACAGAAAATGAAAGCGATAAGATATTAAATCCAAGGCCGGGACATGCAGATTTCCCAGGCTATGTAAAATATAGATTTGACGATATCAGAAACGTTATCGAACGCAGCAGCGCAAGAGAAACGGCAATAAGAGTTGCGGCAGGAAGTTTTGCAAAGATTTTGCTAAAGTCTTTTGGAATTTACATATATAGTTTTGTCGAACAAATCGGAAACGTAAAAATAGGTTTTATGGATAAACCGAGTAAGTTTGATGAAAATTTGTTTATTCTTGCCGAAAAATCAGAAGTAAGATGTCCCGATGAGATGTTTTCCGAAAAAATGAAAAAGAGTATCGATAAAGCCGCAAAAGAAGGTAACACAATCGGAGGTAAATTCTTGTTGTTTGCAAAAGGAGTTCCTGCCGGTCTAGGTTCATACTGTCAATGGGATAGAAGACTTGACGCAAAGATCGCATATGCAATCATGAGCATACCTGCGATAAAAGCTGTGGAAATCGGCAAAGGCATTTTATCTTCCGAGACTTCGGGTATTTGTTTTCATGACGAAATTTTTTATGATAAAAAAGAAGGTTTCTTTAGAAAAACAAATAATGCGGGCGGCATCGAAGGCGGCATGTCTAACGGTGAAGACATACTGGTGTCAGCTTATATGAAACCCATACCCACAACTACGGCTGGATTGAGAACGGTGAACATAAAAACCAAGAAAACCGAAAAAAGCCTGACGGAAAGATCGGATATATGTGCCGTTCCCGCTGCTTCAATCGTGGGAGAATCAATGCTTGCACTCATTTTGGCAGATGCCGTTCAGGATAAATTCGGCAAAGACAATATATTCGAAATGATTGAAAATTATAAGAACTATATTAACTATTTAAAGAATATTTAAAAGATTTTATTTTTTTGAAAGCAAATGTGATGTTTATAAAAAATATATCGTTAATCGGATTTATGGGGTGCGGAAAGAGCACAATAGGAAAAATACTTGCAAATGATTTGAAGTTTATTTTTTTGGATTTGGATAATGTGATCGAGTATATAATAGGATTAAACATAAGAGAAATATTTGAAAAATATGGAGAAGATTATTTTAGAAATTTGGAAAGCGATGTTATAAAAAACATTTATCATAACAGCAATTGTGTTTTTGCCTGTGGGGGCGGAGTGTTTAAAAGATACAATAACATAAAAGAGATAAGACAAAATAGTTTTATGGTATATTTATCCATGACATTGGAAAAAGCTTATGAAAGATTGAAATTTGTAAAAGATAGGCCCTTGTTAATTACCGAAGGAGATTTAAAAGAAAAAATTGCTCAAATGATGGATCAAAGAAAGGAAATTTATGAAAATAATTGTGATTTAAAAATAGAAATAAACGATAAATCTCCTGATCGGATAAAAGAAGAAATAATAGATTATTTAAATAAGCATTAATTATCTAAATAAAATCCTGATATGACCGTGCTTGGTATGAAGTCAAAATAAAAAAATCGGCAAATTTTTATAAAAACATGAAATACATAGAAGTAAAAACATCAAACAAAGCATATAAAATATATATTAAAAATAACATAGCCGAATCATTTTGTGATTATATAAAAGAAAATATCGGCAAAGATTGTATGATAATAATAATCACAAACGAAAAAGTGCACGGAATTTATGGTAAGAAGATAAAAGACATAATAGGAAAAGAATACGAAACAAAAGAAATAATTTTAAATGACGGTGAGAAATATAAAAATATAGATACGCTTAAATACATTTATTCACAATTGTTGGATTTCAATGTTCACAGAAATGACGCAATACTACCCTTGGGAGGAGGCGTAATCGGCGATACCGCAGGTTTTGCCGCAGCGACATTCGGTAGGGGCATGAAGCTTGTTCATTGCCCTACCACCGTAATTTCGCAAATTGACAGCAGCATCGGGGGAAAAACTGCTGTCAATTTCGAAAGGGTAAAAAATATCATTGGTTGTTTCTATCAACCGGATTTGATACTTACAGATCCGGAATTTTTAAAAACGCTTGATGAAAAGGAAATAATCAACGGCTTAGGCGAAATAGTAAAATATGGTTTGGTTTTTGACTTTCAAATCGTGAATGATATTTTAAGCTTTATCGAAAATGCCGAAAACGATAAAGACAGATTGTTTGATATTGTAAACGATACAAGGTTTAATGAGATTATATATAAATGCGCAAGAATAAAAGCAGAAATAGTTGAAAGAGACGAATATGATTTAAACGAAAGAAATTTATTGAATTTCGGACATACGATAGGACATTCTATAGAAAAAACGTTAGGATTTAACAAAATAAATCATGGTCAAGCTGTTGCGATAGGAATTCTTTGCGCAATCGAGATATCGATAAATCTGGGTTATTTAAGTAAAAAGTTTATGAAGAAAATATTAGATGTATATGATATTTTAAAATTACCAAAATGTATTTTGAAATCCGACGCGGACGCCATAATGGATTCATTAAAATTCGATAAGAAATTTTCTGTTGGTAAAAATAAATTTATTTTGCTTAAAGATTTAAATAAACCCGTAATATATGATGACTTGGATGAAAATATTATAAGAAACAGCATAAATAAACATATAAGTCATGTCTAAAAAAACTATGCGGGATTAAAAACGTTTATTAATATTTATAAAACAAGAAAATATAATAATAATTATGAAAAAAGCAATAATAATAAATGGTCCAAATTTAAACTTAACAGGTAGCAGAGAAAAAGATATTTATGGAGTTAAAAGTTTTGATGATTTTTATAAAGAGAAACTATTGGTTTTTGCGAAAAAAAATAATATAAATCTGGAATATTTCCAGTCGAATCACGAAGGTTTAATTATCGATAAAATTCATGAATGTATTGATGCAAAGGAATATAACATAATAATAAACCCTGGTGCATTGACGCATTACAGCTATGCAATTCATGATGCTTTGGTTGCTTGCATGTTTCCTGTCATCGAGGTTCATATATCGAATATCTATAATCGTGAAAACTGGAGAAAAAATTCGGTTATCTCGCCATCGGTTACGGGTGTTATAAGCGGCCTTGGTCTTTCTGGCTACATGCTTGCACTTCGTTTTATTTCAGAATTTTAAATTTTCAGCAACCATATGAATGTTGCTGGCTAAAAAAGTTCTTATTTTTTTTAAATCTATATTGTATTATATCCTTTTTGGAATAATAGTTTTAAAAAAGCAATCTTATTACTTTAGATAATTTGGTGAAAACATGGAAAATACCGTATTTGATATAAGGATAAATAATTTAAAAAAAAGAATTGCGGCACATGAGGATATCTATGACATTTTAATATTCAAAGAAGAAGACATATTTTACCTTTCGGGGTTTTTCGGTAAATATTCGAATAGCGTATTGCTGCTGACGGAAAATAAAAATTATTTATTCGTAAATTTTATATATATAGAAGATGCAAAAAATTCGGTAAAAACAAAAGATATCGAAATCATACTTTACGATCAAGATAAAAATGAATTGATGCGGGAAATATTGAAAAGCAACAATGTCGATAAAATACTGATACAATCCGATTGCATTTCTTATAGCAATTATATAAAAATGGAAAAAGAATTTAAAAAAGCAAAAATAAAGTCAATAAGTATCGAAAATCCTGTTGAAATATTAAGAGCTGTTAAAGATGAATCCGAACAAGAATTAATAAGAAATGCATGTAAGCTTACCGATAGATCTTTCGAACTTGTTTGCGATATTAGATATAAAGATTTTTTAAAATACTCCGAATTGGAATTATCAATAGAAATAGAGAAATTTTTAATAAGTTTTGGGGGAAAAGGAAGATCTTTCGATTACGTTGTTGCAAATAATTCTAATTCGTCAAAGCCTCATTACTCTTCTGAAAATTTAAAAATAACAAAGGGTTTGCTTTTGATGGATTACGGTGTCGTATTTGGGAACTATTGCTCGGATATTACAAGAACGATATTTATAGGTAAAAAGTTACATGCTGAATTAAAAAAGATATACGAGATAGTAAAAGAAGCTCAGCAAATATCGGTAGATTATTGCAAGGAAGGCATAATGGCGTCTGAACTCGATAGCATTGCAAGGAAATTTATCATAAGTAAAGGATATGGTGCTAATTTCGGACATTCGCTTGGACATGGGGTAGGGATTGAGATACACGAACCGCCATGGATAAATTCCAAAAACGATGAAATTTTAAAAAAAGGCATGGTAGTGACGATTGAACCCGGAATATATGTGGAAGGGCTTGGAGGAGTAAGGATAGAGGATATGGTTATTGTCGGGGAAAAGGGTTGCGAGAATTTATACTCATCCACAAGGGAAATTATCAGGATTAACTAACGATTCGACCGAACATAATGATGGTATAATAAAAATAGTTATTTTAAAAAGCAATTTATTTTATTTTTTTATAAGCTTTGATACATGAATTAAAATTTTTTTATGTCATAAAAATATTTTTAAGAATTTCGAAAGGATTTTTGCATGATAAGTACCAACGATTTTAAAAACGGAGTTACAATAGAATACGAAGGAGATCTTCTGGAGGTCATTTATTTTCAGCATGTCAAACCCGGTAAAGGCGGTGCTTTCGTAAGAACAAAATTAAAAAATCTTTTGACAGGAGCAATTTATGAAAAGACATTCAGAGCTGATGAAAAACTAGAGCGAGCAATTCTTGAAACACGAAAAATGCAGTACCTTTACAAGGATGAACTTTATAACTTCATGGATAATCTAAATTTTGAACAGGTATCTCTTGAAGAAGAACAAATCAAAGATAAGAAATATTATCTTTTGGAAAACATGGAAGTAACGATGGTTTTTCATAAAGGTAAAGCAATTTCGATAGATCTCCCGACTTTTATAGAAGCAAAGGTTAAAAATACCGAACCAGGTATAAAAGGTGATACCGTAAGCAGCTCTTTTAAACCTGCGGAAATCGAAACAGGGGCAAAAGTGCAAGTGCCTTTATTCATCGAAAACGGTGATATTATAAGAGTTGATACGCGATCGGGTGAATATATAACAAGAGTATAATTTGATAAATTTTCATAAAAAAAACAAAAAATGACAAAGACAACCAAAAGAAGAAGATCTAGGATAAAAGCACTTATATTGCTTTATCAAAGCGATTTGCTGAAAAAAAATGTCGAAAAGATTATAAGTTCCGAAATGGACTTCAAAAAGCATACGGATGAATTTACGATAAAACTTGTTTTAGGAGTTGAAAAAAATAAAAACGAAATTGATAACCAGATAAGAAGCGTTGTTGAAAATTGGACATTGGACAGAATATCGATAATAGATAGAAATATTTTAAGAATGGCAATTTATGAGATGCTTTTTGAAGAAGAAATCCCGCTTAAAGTTTCCATAGACGAAGCAATTGAAATTGCAAAGATACTTGGCCAGAAAGATGAAACGCCTAAGTTTGTCAACGGCATACTTGGAAAAATATTGATAAATATAGAAAATAATAAAAAAAATAAATAAATCGATGACATATTGGTAGTGTTATTTATTAAAAAATTTTCAGCCCTGAAATTTAAATTATTTTCCAAAGATTAACATAAGAAAAATTTATTAAATAAGCTATCATAAAGAAGGTAAGTGATATGAATGCAAAAGAAAAATTCATTGAATTTACTAATTTCAACAAAACAATTCCAGCAATAAAGTGGGAATTTGGCTACTGGGGAGGAACCATAAAAAGATGGTATAAAGAGGGCCTTCCTTTAAAAAATTATCCGTCTGTACCGTCGAATACAATAAACACGACCGCATCATTGTATACCGCGGTATGGAAACATTTTTTAATGGGTGACAAAAGCCTTTTTGAAAAAATATATGACGAACCCGAAAAAAAATTTATTTTGCCAGACGGTATTGCGGTATTGGGAGGCGGCATATACTTTCCGTCTCAGGGTTTTGCTCTCGATCATGACGTAAGAGATTATTTTAATCTCGACAAACAACAAAATGTCGTAAGTGCCGAGCATTTGTTTTATCCTCAATTTAAAACCGGAATAGTAAAAGAAGACGATAAATACATTGATTATATTGATCTTGACGGTTGCACAAGAAGGTTTTCCAAGCTTCAACAAGTTATTCCTTCTGGGCTTGACTGGCCTATCAAAGACTGGGACAGCTGGAACGCAATAAAAAGCGAAAGAATGAAACTTGATAATGTGAAAGAAAGATTACCCAAAAATTGGAAAGAAATCGTTA
This sequence comes from Actinomycetota bacterium, assembly GCA_028718045.1. GTDB lineage: Bacteria > Actinomycetota > Humimicrobiia > Humimicrobiales > Humimicrobiaceae > JAMDDL01. Next base: position 6,063 of record JAQUMQ010000016.1, on the reverse strand, counting down.
GCGAATACAAAAACAGAGACTACCCGCTTGCTCTCGGAGGATATCCGTGTGGTATTTTCGGAACTTTGACGCATCTTGTCGGATATGAAAATCTTTTTATGTTTTATTATGATAAACCTGATCTTATTAAGGATATTTCAGAGAGAATGACGGATATATGGATTGCATTATGGGAAGAAATTCTTTCATACACAGATGTTGATTTATGCAATCTTTGGGAAGACATATCTTCCGGAAAAGGCTCTATGTTATCGCCATCGATTGTGAAAGAATTTATACTTCCTTACTACAAGAAAATATCACGCTTTTTAAAAAGCAAGAAAATAAATACTTTCCTTGTCGATACGGATGGCGATTGCAACGAACTCGTGCCGCTTTTCATGGAATCAGGTGTCACAGGAATGTACCCCATGGAAGTAAGTGCGGGCATGGATGTCATATCTTTAAGAAAAAAATACCCTCATTTTTTGTTGATGGGCGGTATACCGAAGTTGGATATAAAATTCGGCAAAAAAAGAATAAATGAATTTCTGGAACCAGTAAAATGGCTTTTAAAGCAAGGAGGTTATATTCCGTTTGGCGATCATCTTATTCCGCCGGAAGTTTCTTGGGAAGACTTTAAATATTACAGAGAAACCTTGAATGAAATTATCGAAACCTCAACCGGTAAGTAAGTTTATGTATATGGAAACAGCTGGCGATATCAAATAAAATATTGTTAGCTTTTCGATAAAATTGAATAAAATCACTGAATATGCAAGAATAACAATTTTAGTTTATATATTTATGTATCCATATTATTATATACCGGTTAGCATAGCTTAAAACAATATTACTCTTGGATATAGACCAAAAAGGAGTCGCAATTTGAAAAAAATAATTAAATATATAATTATCGCAAGTATCCTTGTTGTTTCTATAATAATGATTTTTGGCTGTTTTAGGCATGATATTGAAAATAATAGTTTGAACGATGATTATCCCGCTAATTCAAAAAGCCAAATCGACAATAAGCCGTATTCAAATAATGATGAAAATCCTTTGGCTTCGGATAATCGGTTTTACTCGGAAGACAACATTCCTGCTGATGCCGATTTGAAAACAGATAATGAACCAAAAAACGATGAAAATTCAAACATTCAGGAAGAAGCTGATGATAATACCTCATCATCCACAAGCACAACTTCAAATACGGACATAGTAAAAAATGAATATACGCCTCCAAAGCTGACTCTTGAAATCACGGAAGGTCCAGTAATTCTTGAAGATAATTCATTGTGTTATTACAGAATAAAAGCAAAAGTTCAAGGTAATCCCACGCCTCGTCTTTCTTTCAGTAAAGATGACAGCAACGGTGCATGGGGTAAAAATGTCGCACAAGTCAATCTTCTTGTCGGAGAATCATGCGAGCTATATGTGAATGCGGCAAATACCGTAGGCAAGACCTCGGCTTCCGTAAGCCTGACGTGGGATGGTGGCATCATCAATAAAGGTTCGACAACCATAGTTGCAGATGAAGTCAATCCTTCTAATTATTTAATAGAAGTATCTTTGAGCGAGCAGAAAGTAAGGGTATTTTATAAAGATAATCTGCTGAAAGAAGTTGTTTGTTCAAGTGGCGCGCCACAAACTCCCACACCGAAAGGTGTATTTAAAATAAGCGATAAAATTAAATATTCCTGGTTGCCGCAATATGATGTAGGGGCATATTATTTTGTCAGATTTTTTAAATCTTATTTATTTCATAGTACCCCTTTTGATAAAGACGGCAATTTAATCGAGGAAGATCAGAAAAATCTTGGAAAACCTGTAAGCCATGGATGCGTAAGGCTTGATATTAACGAGGCTAAATGGCTTTATGAAACCGTTCCTTCGGGAACAATGGTAAAAATTTACTGACTTGATTAACTCATTTAAATTATATAATTGAATTTTATTTTATGAATCATTTTTTCAATAATTGTTTTGATTGCTAAAAATATCAAAAAAAAAGAAACTTTGGTGCAGTTGCTTTTAAGCAATAAAAATATTGCTTCAGAAAAAATAGCCGGTGCATATATACTGTCGGGAAAAGTTTTGGTAAACGGAAAAATGATAGATAAGCCCAAGACGTTGATTGAAACTGATTCCAAGATTGAAATAAAAGAAAAATCTTGTTATGCATCACGGGGAGCTATAAAACTGGAGGGAGCTGTCAAAGATTTTAATATTAATTTATTTGGCAGAAACGCAATAGATTTCGGAGCATCCACTGGAGGATTTACCGATTATTTAATAAAAAACGGCGTAAATAAAGTTATAGCGGTGGATGTAGGTTATGGACAGTTTGCATGGGATCTTAGAAATAATGAAAAGATTTTTTTATTCGAAAGAACCAACATAAAAAATCTTGATAAAGAAATGCTACCCTTTATACCGGATTTTGCGGTTGCGGATTTATCATTCATATCAATCAAAAAAATATCCCAAAAAATATCGGAATTGGTTAGCGAAGATGCTCAATTATTATTGCTCATTAAACCTCAGTTCGAATTGGAAAAAGAATTGGTTGAAAATAAAGGCGTAATTAAAAGCAAAAATTTGCATTTGAAAGCAGTTGGCGATGTAGTACTGCATTTTATGGAAAATAACTTTATTGATATTTTAGGGTTAAGTTTTTCAAAAATAAAAGGAGCCAAAGGGAATATAGAATATTGGATTTTTATCGAAAAGACGGATAAATATTTAAAAAGAAAAAATTTTAATTATGGTAAAATAGTTAAGGATGTCGTTGACGACTCATATGCATTTTTTAATTTAACATAAAATACTATAAGCTAATTATGAAAACAATCGGATTATTGTCAAACAATGAAAATGCCAAAGCTATCAATATAGCAAAAGATATTTATGATTACCTTGTGTTAAAGAAGGTAAAGGTGCTTTTATTGGAAAATGACGAACTTTCAAAAAGACATAGCCTACCAACTGTGAATGAAAAAAATTTTAAATCCTGTATCGAAACGCTGATTTCTGTCGGAGGAGACGGAACTTTTTTGAGAACTGCAAAATATGCATTTAAAAGCAATATTCCTATTATGGGTGTAAATGTCGGAAATCTAGGTTTTTTAGCAGAAATTAATATCTCAGATATGTATGATTCGCTTGACAAGATAATAAATAACAATTTCGAGATCGAAAAAAGAATGCTTATTTCTGGAAAAATGTTCAGAGACAAAAAATTAACGGATGAGAAAAATTGTCCTTATATTGCATTAAATGATTTTGTAATAATAAAATCATTGCTTGAAAAAATAATTGAAATAAGAATTATCATAAACGGGGTGCCCCTTTTAAACTATGGCGCAGACGGAGTCATTGTTTCCACGCCTACCGGTTCGACCGCATATTCATTATCAGCCGGAGGTCCCGTCGTTGAACCTAAAAACGAATCAATTGTGATAACACCTATATGTGCGCATACATTATTTAGCAGAAGTCTTGTCATAAGCCCTGACAATCAAATAGAAATACAAATAAATTCAGGTAACACAAAAGTCAACTTAAACACGGATGGGAAAAAAAGCGATTTGGAAGTTTTAAGCGGAGATATTTTTAAGGTGGAGAAATCGAAATACGAGTTGAATCTCATCACGTTTAACAAGAATACATTTTTTAAGATTTTTAAGGAAAAACTGATAGGCAGGAACTAAAGATTATTATTTTAATTGGATTATTACGGTAATAATGTTAAAAGAGCTTCAGGTTAAAAATTTTGCAATCATAGATGATGCCAAAATAATATTTAGCAAAGGACTTAATATACTTACCGGTGAAACAGGAGCCGGAAAAACATTAATAATCGAAGCAATAAATTTACTCATCGGGGAAAGAGCAGATTCAAATCTTATAAGAATTAATGAAAACAATCTGCTGGTGCAGGGTTTTTTTGATTTTTCAAACAATATACAGGTCAGAGAATTTCTTTTAAGAGAAAATTTTATAGATAAGGAAGAAGATCTCGAAGACATTGCCATTTCAAGGGAATTAAATAGAAATGGAAAAAACAGAGCATTCATAAACGGCATATTTACGCAAGTAAACAATTTAAGGATTCTCGGAAAATTTTTTATAGACATACATGGGCAGCACGATCATCAATACCTCCTGGAACAAAAAACTCATATAGATATAATTGACAAGCTTGGTAAGTTTAAATTGAATGAAGTAAAAAATGAATACAATATTGAACTTGAAAACTATTTTGAAGAAAAAAGCGAGATAGATAAGTTAAAACAACTTCAATTAAAGAAAAACGAGAAACTGGAAGATTTAAAATATCGTTTAAAAGAGATCGAGGAATTGAAATTAAAAGAAAATGAAAGCGAAACCCTTGAAAATGAAAAAAACATATTAAAAAATTCCGAAAAAATTTTACAATACTCAAGTGAATGTCTGAAGATAATAAATGGTGATGAAAAATATAATATTTCAATGACGGATAATTGTGTTTTACTATTGAAGAATTTAAATGAACTTTCAAAAATCGATAAAAATCTTAACAAAATGATAGAAGAGCTTTCGAGTTTTCCGGCAGTTCTTGATGAGCTGAGCCACTATTTAAATAATTATATTATTGATTTTGAATTTAGCCCGCAAAAGCTTGAGTTAATTCAAGAAAGAATTTTTTTAATCAATGAAATAAAAAAGAAATACAATATGGAAATATCGGATTTGCTGGATTACGCAGACAAACTAAAAGAGGAAATAATCAGCCTTGAAGAGATAGATGATACTATCGATTTAAAACTAAAAAATTTCCAAGATAGTAAAAGTACCGTACTTGAAAAGGCAATAAAACTTTCTGATTATAGAATAAAAACAATCAATAGTTTTGAAAACGACATAAAAAAGGAGCTGCTTGACTTAAACTTCAAGTCTGTAAAATTTAAAGTTTTGCATAAATACATAACTGGAAATGATATGATTTACGATAATCAAGATATAAAATTTACGAAAAACGGAATCGATACACTTGAATTTTTGGTATCGTTAAATACGGGAGAAAGCCCTAAAAGTTTAAATAAAATAGCTTCAGGCGGAGAAATCTCCAGGATAATGCTTGCGTTAAAGAGTATAATAAGCAAGGTTGATAATATAGATACGATGGTTTTTGACGAAATTGATGCCGGTATAGGAGGAGAAACAGCTACGATTGTTGGAGAAAAATTATATAATATTTCAAAAGACAAGCAAGTTATATGCATCACACACCTTGCTCAAATAGCTGGTTTTGCGGATAATCATTTATTTATTAACAAATATGTTGAAAAAGGCAAAACAAAAATTGAAATTAATATTTTGGATAAAAAACAAAAAATAACGGAAATATCCAGAATGCTTAGCGGAAGGAAAAACAGCGATATTTCTTTAATGCATGCCGAGGAACTGATTAATCAAAGCAAACATATTAAGGATAAAAAAAGGGAGGCTAATTAAGATTTGGATACGAAATTCATATTTGTTACAGGCGGGGTTTTATCGTCTCTTGGAAAAGGTATTTGCGCAGCTTCTTTGGGAAGGCTTTTGAAGTCAAGGGGACTGAATGTCACAATTCAAAAATTTGACCCATACATAAATATCGACCCCGGAACCATGAATCCTTTTCAACATGGAGAAGTTTTCGTAACTGACGATGGCGGAGAGACTGATTTGGATTTAGGTCATTACGAAAGATTCATAGACGAAAACCTTTCAAAGTATAATAATTTCACTTCAGGCAAGATATACAAGACAGTAATAGACAATGAAAGACAAGGAGATTATCTGGGAAATACCGTACAGGTTATACCGCATGTTACCGACGAAATAAAAAACAGCATAAAAAAAACCTTGTCTACAAAAAAATCCGATATTGTTATTACCGAAATAGGAGGAACGGTAGGGGATATCGAAAGTCTGCCTTTTCTTGAAGCAATAAGGCAGTTCAAAAAAGAAATTGGGAAGGAAAACGTTTTATATATACATGTCACATATGTGCCTTATTTAAAGACGAGTGACGAATTAAAAACCAAACCTACCCAG
>JAQUMQ010000015.1 GCA_028718045.1 Actinomycetota bacterium | reverse complement strand
CACCAACTTAAATTTCAGCGCAAATCTGAATTTCGACAGCATAAAAAAAGATATCGAAAATCGCGTGGGCTATCCTTTGATCGTAAAACCTTCGAGAGAAGGATCTACTATCGGGGTTACGATTGTCGAAAATGAAAATGAAGTTGAAGGAGCGATAAATTTTGCAGGCATATATGACAACAAAATTTTGATTGAAAAATTCATAAAGGGAAGACAGCTTACGGTAAGCTTGATTGGCGATAAGCCGACGGCGCTTCCCGTTATTGAGGTTAAACCAAAAAGTGGATTTTATGACTTTAAATCAAAATATACGGCTGGCTTAACCGAATATGTTGTTCCTGCATTGCTGGATAAAGATATCGAAGCAAAAATAAAAGAATTATCTATCAAAACTCACAACAGTCTTGGATGTTACGGTGTTTCAAGGGTTGACTTGATTCTTGACGAAAATAACAAACTTTTTGTTTTAGAGTTGAATACGATGCCGGGGATGACATCAACGAGCCTTGTTCCAAAAGCGGCGGCAGCAGCTGGGATAAGCTTCGAAAAATTGGTTGAAATAATACTTAACTATTCAAGTCTTAAGATGTAATGTTATTTTGTAAAATTTCCGGTGGATACAGATGGCTAGAAAAATCATTGAGGATAAGAGGATATCTTCAAGAAAAAGGAAAATAACCCTTAGGAAATGGCTCTCATTTTTGTGGATATTATTGGTTGCAGGTTTGTTTGTTTCTGCTATATGGGGAATGAATTATTTTTATGATAGTGGTTATTTCAAGATAAAAAAAATAGAAATAAAAGGTAATGATTTTTATAAAAAAGAGAATATAGAAGATATAGTCAAGGATCTTAAGGGAACCAATATTTTTGAAATTGATAAAAAAAAATATGAAGACAATTTAATCGATAATTTTGCGAGATTAAAAAAAGCTGAAATCATAAAGGTTTTTCCTGACAGCTTAATAATTCAGGTGGTCGAGAGAGTGCCATTGCTGATAATAATGCATGAAAACAGCTATTTTTTATTGGATGACGAGGGAGTGATTTTAGAAGAAATATCAAATGATTTAAAAAACTACGAGAATTATCTCATTGCCAAAGATGTTATCGAATTTAATCCCGAAATTGGACAAAAAATTGCAAAAAAAAATGTTTTGAGCTCGGCAGAAATATACAAACACTTGGATGATGAAACGAAAGAAAAAATAAAATTTTCCGGAATACTTGACAATATTGCGGGGGATATTTTTTTTGAAACAATTGATGGTAAGGTTATAATATATGGTAACAGTAGCGAAATAATAAAAAAAAATACTATTCTTAAGCAAATTTTTAAAGATTTACAGAATGAAAACATTAATTATAGTATAATTGATTTAAGAGTTGCCGATAATCCGGTTGTAAGATAACTTAAATAACCATTGGGGGAGAGATTTGCCAGGTAAAGAAGATTATATTGTAGCAATAGATATTGGTACCACAAAAATCTGCACATTGATAGGGAAGCTGAAGAAAAATAATATCGTAGAAATAAAAGGGTATGGAGTTACTAAAAGCAAGGGGATAAAAAAAGGTTTGGTAATAGATATTAATGAATCCACCAAATCCATTTTAGATTCGGTTGAATCTGCCGAGAAATCATCAAATTTTTTTATTGACAATGCTTACATAGGCGTTACCGGCAAACATATTGATTTTGAGAATAATTATAACGAAATAACGATAGCAGCACCCAATAAAATTGTAAGGAAGATAGATGTCGACAGGCTGATTTCGCTTACCAACAGGATAAATTTAGCACCGCAATATGAAGTTATCCATACGATAATAAAGCAGTTTATAGCTGACGGAGAAAAAGGGATAGAGGACCCCATAGGGCTTTCCACTGAAAGACTCGGCGTTGAGTTGTTGATAATTTTTGGTTCGACTTCGCTTATAAAAAATATTGTAAACAGCGTTAAGTCAGCCAATATTGAAATTGACGATATTATCATAGAAGCTCTTGCTTCTGCTGAAGCTGTTTTGACAAACGAAGAAAAAGAAAGCGGGGTTATACTTCTCGATATCGGAGGCGGAACCACAGATGTTGCGATATACAAAAATAAAAAAATGATATTCACTTACTGTCTTCCGGTTGGCGGAGATCTTATTACCAATGATATATCAATCGGATTAAACATTCCGTTTAATAAAGCCGAGGAAATAAAAAAGAGATTTGCGAACGTTGATTATAATTTTCCCGAAATTTTAAATAGAACGAACATGAGCGATATGAATATAAATACAAATAAGACAACGTTGAATATTCAATTATATAATATAGTGAATTCGCGGGTTAAGGAGATATTGCAGCTTATAAAAAATAAGATAGATGAATATGATTTGATAAAGTCAATTCCCTGCGGTCTTGTGATTACCGGAGGTTCTTCACGGATAAAGGGTTTATTACAAATGTCAGGTATGGTTTTTGATATGCCTGCAAGAATCGGGATTTCGGTAGATGTCGAAGGCCCTTCTGAAGTTATTAACAATCCCATATTTTCAACAGGAGTAGGTTTGTTAAAGTATGCTTTTCAGGTTGATAATTACGAAGAGCTGGATAGTATCAACAATAAAAATAAAAAAAGCAGCGGATTTTTTGAAAGATTTAAAAGCTTTATCAATAAAATTTTAAAAGGTGAAAAATAGGAGGGTTAATGTGGGTTTGGAATTTGACAAAAATTATTATGCCGTGATAAAAGTAATCGGTGTTGGCGGAGGCGGAAGCAATGCCGTAAATAGAATGATGGAAGATAACTTAAACGGATGTGAATTTATTGCCGTAAATACAGATGCCCAAGCTCTTATGATGTCTAATGCCGATAGAAAAGTTTTGATTGGGGAAAGCGGACTTGGTGCAGGCTCGAATCCCGAACTGGGAAAGCTTGCGGCAGAGAAGTCCTGCGACTCCATACGAGAGGTTGTTCATGGAGCAGATATGATTTTTATAACTTGCGGTGAAGGAGGAGGTACCGGAACAGGTGCGGCTCCGGTCATAGCGGAAATAGCAAAAGAAGAAGGTTGTCTAACTGTTGCGGTTATAACAAGACCGTTTACATTTGAAGGTGTCAAAAGATCGCTTCAGGCAGAGGAAGGAATAAATAATTTAAGAGGCAAGGTTGATTGTCTTATTATTATACCGAATGATAAACTTCTTGAGATTTCAGACGAAAATACCACTTTACTGAATGCTTTTAAGCTTGCGGACAATGTATTAAAAGCAGGTGTCAGGGGTGTTACAGATCTTATAACGTTACCCGGGCTTATCAATCTTGATTTTGCCGATGTTAAATCGATAATAAAAGATGCAGGAAATGCTTTACTTGGAGATGGAATTGCTTCGGGAGACAATCGTGCAATCAAAGCAGCTCAAAGCGCAATAAACAGCCCTCTTATAGAAGCTTCGATAGATGGCGCAAAAGGTATTTTACTTAACGTTTCAGGCGGCCCTGATTTAAAATTGTTTGAAGTCAATGAAGCTGCAGAGATTATAAGGAATTCTTCAAGTCCTGAAGCAAATATAATTTTTGGTGCCGTCATTGACGAGAACATGAAAGATAAAATAAAAGTAACCATTATTGCCACTGGTTTCAAGGATAAGCTTTTAGATAAAAGGTTGAAATCTCAGGAAGAATTTGCCGAGGAAAAGAAAGATGTTGTTGAAACTGCTATAAACGACATCAAAAAAACTGCCGAAAGAGACAAGATTTTTCCGGAATTGAAAGAAAGTACAAAAAGTATCAGATTTCATGAAGAGGACGACACGCTGGATATCCCTACATTCTTGCGAAAGGATAAAAATAATTATTAAATCGTTTTATGGAAATAAAAAAGATTGAAATTGATGATGTTACAATATTTACATCACCGAACTTCAGAGAAAAATTTAAAATTTTGCAATGTTTTACCACAAGAAGGGGAGGAACAAGCACGGGTTGTTTTGATAGCTTAAATACTGCGTATCATGTTGGCGACAATCCCATCAATGTTTATGAAAACAGGACCAAAATTTTAAGTTTGTTTGGATATGATGATAGTATAAGCATGGTTTCTTTAAGTCAGGTTCACGGCAATGACATTTTGATTATTGATGAAAACTACTTGAAAAATAATCCCAAATCCGCAAGCGATAACTGCATGGATCAAGATTTACTTTTTAAATATTATGCAGATGCGATAATAACCAATATTCCAAAAATACCTGTTATGGTAATGGGAGCTGATTGTAATTTGATTTTGATAACAGATACCAAAAATAAAATTGTGGCTGCCGTACATGCAGGATGGAAAGGTGTTTTAAACCATATAGTTTTAAATGTGTTGGAATCCATGACTAATAAATTCAATTCGCACTTAAAAGATATTTATGTGTTTTTCGGTCCCTCAATAAGAAAATGTTGTTTCAAGGTAAACAAGGATGTCCTTGATTCATTTTTACAGGAATTTGTCAAAGTCATGGATTATGAAGAATTTATTTTCAAGGAAACGAATGCCGATTATTTTTTTATTGATCTTATTTATATAATGTTAAATGAAATATTAAAAGCCGGGATACTAAAGGAAAATATTTCGGATGTTGGCATATGCACATGCTGCGATAATGAAGGTTTATTTTATTCCTATAGAAAAGAAAAAAATACGGGCAGACAAGCAGGGGTCATAATGATCGAATAGATTGTCGTGCTTGTGCTTGAAATATATATGGTATGATTTATAAAATAATTGTTTTTTAAAGCCGGCTTTATGATAAAAATATAATGAATAAAAAAATAAACATCGCATAGCAAAGAAAAAGGTAAAAATGGGTAAAAAAGAAAGGATAGCTAGCAATCTGGAGAAAATTTTTAAGCTTGTTGAGGATACCTGCAAAAAAAATTCACGTAACTCTTCCGAAATTCGCATGATTGCCGCAACCAAGTATGCTGATATCGAGCAAGCTCAAGCATTGTATGATTTAGGCGTAGCTGATTTCGGAGAAAATAAAGCTGATGAGCTTATATATAAGTCAGAGAACTTAAAAGGCTGTCCCATTTGGCATTTTATAGGACATCTTCAAAGCAATAAAATCAAAAAGGTTGTCCCAATAGCAGAATATATTCATTCCATAGAAAATTTCGATACTCTTGTGAAGATAAACAACTATGCAAAGTCTATGAATAAAATTCAGAAAATTTTAATTGAAGTTAATATTTCGGGAGAAGAAACAAAATATGGTTTGAAACCAAACGATGTTAAAAATTTTGTTATGGACGGATTAAAATATGATAATATAAAAATATGTGGATTAATGACAATGGCACCTTTGACTGACGATTTTGCTTATATAAAAAGCGTATTTAATTCTCTTAAAATTTTGTTGAATGATTTGAACGGCTGTTTGGAAGAAGGCTTGAATTTGACTGAACTTTCAATGGGAATGAGCAATGATTTGGTAGCCGCAATCGAAGAGGGTGCTACGATGATAAGGGTGGGATCAGCACTTTTTAAGTAAATTTTTTCTTATTTTAAGGAGAGACAATGCCAGGTTTTTTCAGAAAGACTTTAACTTTTTTAGGTTTTATAGATGAAGATATTGACGAAAACATTCCTCAAAAATATTATGATAGCAAGAAAAAGCCTAAATATTTGAGGGATAGCAAAGATATTAAATTATATAAAGTTGATGAGCATAAAGAAACACATATAGACAAGCCGGCCAATCCAAACTGGTTCAGAAGCCAAAGAAAAGTAACCAGGCTGGAAGAAGTTAAGATGGAGAAGAAAACAAAAGTGTTTGTTATCGAACCAAGCGGCTTTGAAGATTCGCAAATAGTAGGAGATAAATTTAAAAATGACATACCTGTTATTGTCAATTTGCAAAACGAAACTCCCGAAATTTCTAAAAGGATTATAGATTTTTGCAGCGGACTTACTTATGCTTTAAACGGCAGTATAGAAAAAGTTGCGGATAAGGTTTTTCTTATAACGCCTTCGAATGTTGAAGTAACTTCAGATGAAAAGGAAGCCTTGAGGGAAAAAGGTTTATATGGGGATTATTGATTTTATTTTATGAAACGGTTTTAAATTGCTTGTTTTAATGTATTTGTCTGATTAATTTTGATATAAAAAATACCAACATATGAATGATAAAAATATATTTACAATAGGAATAATCGGCCTTGGCAATATGGGCGGGGCGCTTTTGGGCGGAATGGTTAATTCCGATTTTATCGATAGTGATGAAATATCGATTTTTGATGTCGATAATGAAAAAGTAAAAAAATATACGCAACTTTATGGCGTCAAACCTTTAAAAAGCATTAAGGAAATAATAAAGAACTCAAAATACATTTTACTGGCTGTTAAGCCTCAAAATATTAATGAAATAATTTCGGTATTGAAAGAAAATATCGACGGTAAAAAAATTATTTTAAGTATCATAGCCGGTCTTCCTACGTCGTTTTTTGAAAAAAATATCGGAAAAATCTCTATCATTAGGATTATGCCAAATACCCCTGCATTATATAAAAAAGGGATTGCGGCTATATCTTCGGGAAAATATGCCAATGAAGATGATGTTGATTTTTCGATGAAATTAATGAAAAGCGTAGGGCAAGCCGTCTTCATAGAAGAAAAATATCAAAATATTGCTACCGCTGTTTCGGGAAGTGGCCCTGCATATTTTTTCCTTTTTTGTAAATACATAATTGACTTTGCGGTAGAACAAGGATTGGATTATGAAACTGCAACAAAAATGACGGTTTTTACCATGATGGGTGCGGGAGAAGTTTTGACTAAATCTCTTGCTTCCATAGATGAATTAATAAAATCCGTAGCTTCTCCGGGTGGCACAACGGAAAAAGCGCTAAATAAATTCAAAAACAGCAATTTAAAAGAAATTTATTTTGAAGCATTAAATGCTGCATTCGCCAGATCCGTGGAGCTTGAATCAGATATTTTAAAAAATAAATTTTAAAGAGTATGCGATGTTATTATATCTATTAAAAATATATGAAAATTATTTATTTTTCGGAGGAAGCGATGAACATTAATTCAGAATACATACAAAAAAAAGAGTTCCACACCACATTTAAAGGTTATAACATGGATGAAGTCGATAAGTTTTTGGATATTATTGCCGTAGAGTTTGAAAGGTTGCTTAAGAAGAATATAGAACTTCAGGAAAGTTTGGACAAGATAAGATACGAGGGAAAGGAAGATAAAAAGGAAGCTGTCTCAGCGACAGACGCTGATGTCAATAAGCTTGTTTCCGAAGTTCTTATTTCTGCCCATAAGATAGCCGATGAGATAAAGAAGAAAGCAGAAAAGGAAGCAGAAGAAATAATTAAAAATAAAAAGGATATCGAAGAAAACGACATAAAAAATTTGCTTAGAGAAAAAAACGATATCGAGGAAAAAGTAAAACTTGCAGAGAAATCATATAGTGATTTTGTTTTGAAACTAAAAGATATAGTTTATGATTTCAATATGAAAATAACCGGTATGGAAAATAAATTTAAAATCGAAGACATAAAAGAAGATATATATACGGCAGAAGATGCAAGAGAGGATTTAAGGGTAAAAGAAGACGAAAATATATCTGCCAGCCAGAATGATATAAATAAATCAGATATAGAAGCTAGCAGCAAAGAAAGATTTAACAAAGCCAGTGAAGAAGAAAAAGAATTGCCAAGTCCGGAATTGAGGGTATTAAATAACGAAAGCGAAGAACAAAAAATAAGAGAGATAATAGAAAGTGAAGATTTCGAAGAACCGGAATCAAATAGTTCTTATAAGGAAGTAAAAAAGGATAAAAAAATATTTGACGAATATGAAAAGGATAGAATTTTAAAGAACAAAAAAAATATAGATATAGCCAATCCCGATATAATAAATGAATTTTTCGGAAACAACGATGAGCGAAAATATTAAATTTTTGGTTAGGCCAAACTCGTCTGAGAATTCGGTGACAGGTATTTATGATGATAAAATAAAAGTCAAGATAAATGCTTCTCCGGAAAAAGGAAAAGCAAACAAAGAACTGATTGATTTTTTATCAAACAAACTTAAAGTTCCGAAACAAGATATAGAAATCATACGCGGTAAATTTTCCAATATAAAAGAAGTCAAAATAAAAAACAAATCCAAAAGTAGTGTTATAACCTGCCTCTTAAACGGTGCCTCATAAATTATAAAACTCAAGCGCTTTATTATTTATATTATTTAGTAAACAAAACAGTCGATATATAATATAATAACCTAAATTAACTGAAGATATGTTATATAATAGCTCATATTTACGAAATATTTGTTGGTGCGTTTATAAAATACTATAAATACGCATCTAATCCGCTTATATGGTAAAAAAAAATAATTTATGCCAGATTGACAAAAATAAATTATAAATATATCATAAATATCTAAAATAAGCTTTAATAAAAATAAATATAGCAAAACATCGTAAAAATAAACATAACCAGCTATTTTAACTTAAGAAAATAATTAATAAGTTATTAATAATTGGTCTAAGTTGAAAATAATATTACTGATATCAAATAATAAAGAAATAACCGATAATATATCTGAATATAGGTCGGAATACCTGGATATTATTGTCGTAAAAGCTGAACAATATGTCTCGAGCTATCTCGAAGAGTATCTGCCAGAATATGTTATCTCAAATATAGCTATAAAAGATATCGATATACTGAATAAATATAAAAATAATAATAAAGGTTCCATTATATTTATTGATAGCGAAAATTTCACACAAAAGAACAAGAACCCTAATTTCATATATGTAAATGAATTAAAGAATAAAAATGACTTAAAAAATATTGTAGATATTATTTCAAAAATAGAAATTGAAAATAAAAACACATTTTCATTAAGTAATTACAAACTTATAAACCAACAGATAATATCCGTATTTTCATCAAAAGGCGGGACAGGGAAAACAAATATTTCGTTTAATCTGGCTTACTATATAAAAAGGACTTTCAATGCCAAAGTTATTTTAATTGATTTAAACTTTAGCGAAGGAGCTTGTGACTTGGCTTCATATCTTGGATCAAATCAAATTCCCAATTTGGGTTACTACATTGAGAACCAAGGCAATAATGAAGAATCATTATTAAAATCGATAATTATTAAAGATGACTTCGAAATCGACATATTGCTTCCGCCGTTATCTTTAGCTCAGTATAATAAAATGAACAGCGCATTATTAAAAGAATTATTTAATACGATAAGAGGATGTTATAATTTTGCAGTAATTGATTTACCTCATGGCTATAGCGATCTTATTGCAGATATAATTAAACTTTCCAATTCTTTGATTTTCGTGTCCGTTCCTATTTATCAATGTGCCTTTAAACTATCCAAATTCAAAATAAACACATCTCTTAAAGCACTGAATAAATTAAGCATAATAAATAATCCTTATAATTTTGTTTCTATCTCAAAAAAATATTTCGAGGATATTTCCGAATATCCTGTTTTATTGGAAATTCCATATATCAATCCTAAAAACATGGAATTCATTTGTTTTAACAATAAAAAAACCGAGATTATCGATATGGGTAAGACAATACAAAAGTTAATTAATACATTCTTAATAACATGATTGATGATCAAATCCTATACACAATAAAAGAAGTTGCTGAACTCACAGGGATAAGTGAATCAGAAATCATTAGTCTTATAATGCAAAAGCAATTGGTTGCCATTCGCATAGGAAAAGCAGTAAGAATAAAGGAAAAGGACCTTGATAGATTTCTCGATATGTTTGTGGGAAGACATGACGAAAAACAAAAAGGAGAAGAAGCAGAAAGCTCCGGCTTTATGCTTTATTCCGCAGAACAGGTTGCAAAAATTCTGCAGTTGTCGGTTGACAATATCTGGAACTTGCTGAAAAACGGAAAACTTAAAGGTTTTAAAATCAGAGAGGGTAGAAGTTCATGGAGGATTACTTCAGATAACTTAAAAGAGTTTATTGAAGCAAGAACAAAAAACCTTATTTGATTATTGATTGTTGTGGTGTCGGGAAGCGTTTAAAAGCTTTAAAAAGGACAATAGTATGTATGCCGATTTTAAAAATGACAATAAATTGAAATGGTGGGAAAAGCTGATAATTGTGATGATTATTATCCTTATTCTTTTAATAATTTTTTTAATTTTCAATGAAAAAATCGTTGAAGCGTTTAAAGAATTAAAGTATTGGTACGACAAAAGCTAGCAGCAAAAAGTTAATAACTTTTAATGTCTCAAAGGAGGTGTATCTGAAATGGCTAGATTTTTTAAATTAATATTTTCTCTTGTTGGTTTAGGCTCGACGGTAAGATGGTAATTAATGATGACTTGAGCAAATTCAGATTTTACCGGCTACTTACATTAACTTAAGAAAGGAGGTGTATCTGAAATGGCTAGATTTTTTAAATTAATATTTTCTCTTGTTGGTTTAGGCTCGACGGTAAGATGGTAGAAAAATATAATAATTAATATATAAATTTATTAAATAATATATTAATTATTTAATGTTTATTTGCTATAATTTCATTTATTTTTGTTAAAGGAAATATTGGTGAAAAATAATAGTAAAAGGTTTTTGCTTACTTATATGTTCACTATATTTCTGTTAGGCTTATCGCTATCGTCTTATCTTATTTTCAGATTTAGAAATATTTCCATTCTTGGAGCGGTACTGTTTGGCATTTTGATATTTGCAGCCGATAATTTTTCAGTACCGCTTCCAAAAACAGGCTTTGTGTCTGTCAATTTTGGTATTTCTCTTGCTTCGCTAATATTGTTCGGACCTTCGACTGCTATAATAGTTACTTTCGTTTCGTCTATCAGCTTAAGAGATATTTTTAAAAAAGAGCCATATTATAAGCATTTGTTCAACACCGCTCAGTACTTGGTTTCCATCTGCTGTGCCAGTTGGGTATTTGAAATAATGTTTTCAAGAGAGTTGAATAATGCTTTTACTCCAAAGCATATAGGAATTATTTTCCTGGTTGCCATCATCTTTTTTTTTGTAAATACGTTTTTGACTGCTTTGGTAATATCAATCAGCCAAAATATAAAGATTCTTAATGTATGGATTTTTAACTTTGCTTGGTTGCTGCCCTTTCATTTTTTTTTGGTGGTAATGGCTATCGCTATTTCTTTTCTTTATAAAGCTTATGGACCATTTACCTTGCTTCTCACTTTAATGCCTCTGGTTATAGCTCAATACACTTATATGCTAAGAACCAATGAAAGAAAGGCGTTATTGAATAGTATAATGCACATTGTAAAAATAGTAGAAGCAAAGGATGTTTATACGGCTGGCCATTCAGTAAGAGTAGCCGAATATTCTGAAAAGATTGCGAGGAAATTAAAATTAAATGAATATGATATCGAAATACTTAAAAATATTGCAAATCTTCATGACATTGGAAAAATCCAGGTTGATTTGTCCATTTTAAACAAAACCGAAAAATTAACGAGGGAAGATTGGTCTGAAATCAAAAAACATCCTATCGTAGGCTTTGAAATAGTCAAGGAAATAACGTTTTTAAAAGATAATGCGGATGCTATTCTTTACCATCATGAAAGATATGATGGAAGCGGCTATCCCTTTGGAATAAAAGACGAAAGAATCCCGCTGTTTGCGAAAATAGTCAGCGTAGCTGATTCATATGATGCAATGACAACCGACAGGCCTTACAGGAAAGCGTTGAATATATATGAAGCCATAGATGAGCTTAAGCGCAATATAGACAAACAATTTGACGGCAATGTCTGCTCAAAGATGCTCGAGATATTATCCGAAGAATTAAATGCTGCACAAAATCGTGAATGACCTATGATTTTATGGTTTGAGAATCCCTTTCATCATTTTTAAATCGATTTTGATTCTTTAAAAAATTTTTTTTTCCAAACAAAGCTTTTAAAAACCAATTTAAAGAATTTTATTGTGTCTTTTACGGGATTTACGTGGCTTTTAAATTCGTCGAGATGATATATTGTTTTTATCGGAATATTTTTTATGCAATAATTCATCCATCCTGCTTTAAGCAAAATCTCAGGCTCGGTATCAAAGTTTTTAGTTTCAAGCTTTATGTTTTTAAGTACTTTTAAACTTAAAAATCTGTAACCAGATTGAACATCTGCAATTTTTTTCCCTGCAATACTTGATATTATCCACGAAGTAAGATAATTTACAAACCGTCTTATAAATGGCATTCCTTTGATATTGTCAAACCTGCTTCCCACTATCAAATCAGGGTTGCATTTTTCAATCTCTTCCAAAAAATTTTTTATTTCCCCAACATCATGTTGACCGTCTGCATCTATAGTAATAATACCGGAGTAGTTTTTATATACCGCATAATTAAATCCCGTTTTTAAAGCTTCACCTTTGCCTTTATTGATATCATGATTGATTATTATCAGTTTATCGGAATAACTTAAGCTAAGCTTTTCAAGGATTTCAGGGGTATTGTCGGTAGAACCGTCATTGACGATTACTATGTCTAGATTGTATTTCAAACATTTTTCGATTACGCCTTCGATATATCTGCATTCATTATATGAAGGTATCAATATAGCTATTTTTGACAAATCAGTTTTATCGATTGCGTTTTTCATTGACTTTAAAATTCCAATATATTTTAGATTCGGTAATTATTGCATCGACCTTTTTATCATGAGAGCAAAAAGGAACTTTGCTGATTATCTGTAAATCGAATGAAAGTGCAATTTTTTTTATATTTTCCTTAAGTTTTGGAAGTATCTTGTCATAAAATCCACCGCCATAACCAATGCGGTTAAAATTTAAATCAAAGCAAATACCCGGAACTATTACCAAATCTATATTCTCCAATTTTGCTTGTTTGCATTTTGCTTCCTCTGGCTCAAGAATTCCGAAGTAACCCTTTTTTAAGTCCTTATCCAAATCCGAAACATAGAAGGTTTTCATTTCGTTATTTATAATTTTTGGCAATACGACGTTTTTGCCTTTTATCAATGCATCGTTGATTATGATTCTTGTGTCAACTTCGCTTTTGAATGGATAAAATATGAATATTGTTTTTGCATTTAGGTATTCAGGCAAACCAACGAGATTTTTTGCAATTGACTGGCTTTTGGCAGAACGTGCTTCCTCGGAAAGACCGTCTCTTTCTTTTTGTATTCTTTTTCTTATTATTTTTTTTTCAAGGTTTAAATTCGTATCAGTCTTCATAAAAAGTAGCGTTTAACCCCCCGGGGCCAAGATGTGAACCGACAATGCAGCCGATGTCGCCTCTTATAAATTCCTTTGGATTGAATTTTTCTTTTAGTTCTGCGGCAAACTTGTCACCTTCGTCTTTCATGTCCGAATCTCCGACAAAAACGTGGAGGTTTGAAGGATTTTTTATCCTTTATTTAATTAAA
>JAQUMQ010000014.1 GCA_028718045.1 Actinomycetota bacterium | reverse complement strand
GGCAACTTCTTGATTGGCAGAAAGAACTGAAAAATCCTCAAGATTATATGGAATCTTTAAGGCTTGATTTGTTTGAAGATGAAGTATTTGTTTTTACCCCGAAAGGAAAAGTCGTAAATCTTCCAAGAAAATCTACCGTAATAGATTTTGCTTATGCGATTCATACCGATATCGGACAAAACTGCATCGGTGCAAAAATAAATTCTCAGATGGTACCGATCGAAACCATGCTGGAAAATGGAGATATAGTGGAAATAATAGTTTCAAAAACTCCGAAAGGTCCTAGCAGGGATTGGCTCAATGTAGTAAAAACGGCAAAAGCGATAAATAAAATAAAGCAATGGTTTAGTAGAGAAGAAAGGCAGGAATCATTAAATGCCGGCAAGGAAATCATGTTAAAAATTTTAAGGAAAAACGGACTTTCCTTTAAAACCGTCAACCTTGCTGTTTTTGAAGAAGTAGCAAAAGAAATGACATTTGATAAAGCCGATACTTTATTTAGGAATATAGGGACACATAAAATTTCCGCTCATCAGGTTTTCACTAAAGTTATAAAAAAAATGAATCAGCGAGACAATCAACCGAAGGAAATGACTCTAGAGGATATACATCAGAAGGAAAAAATCAGAAAACCGGGCAGCGGTATAACTGTCAAGGGTATGGATGGAGTTTTGGTATTCATGGCAAAATGCTGCAATCCCGTCCCGGGCGATAAGATAATAGGATACATAACAAGAGGGCGCGGGATATCGGTGCACAGAGAAGACTGCACGAATTTTAAAACATTGCTTAAGAACGAAGAATCAAGAATAATCGAGGTCAATTGGGATAAGAGCGCACCGCTGAAGTTCAATGTTGAAATAGAGATCGAAGCACTGGACAGGATCAAACTTTTAAAAGATATTACGAATGTAATAAGCGAATATGATATCAATATTATATCTGCGACAGGTGGCGCACAAAGAAAAAATGGATTTGCGAAATTTAAGCTTACAGTTGAAGTTTCGAATAAGTATATCTTGAAGGATTTGATAAATAACCTAAGAAATATCGATTCCGTTTATGATGTTTACAGAGTGCTTCCGAAAGGTTGATTTGTGAAAATAAAAAAATTCGTTTTACCATTTTTAGACGTAAATTGCTATCTTGTAAATTACAAAAATAATAATTTTTTAATAGATCCTGGTTCAAATTATAAATTAATCGATAAGTATATTTCCGATAATAAAATTTCTCTGAATTTCATAATAAACACACACGGGCATTTCGATCACATAGGAGCTGTTCCCGATTTAATAAAAAAGCTAAATATACCTTTTTACGTTCACGAAAAAGAGGAAGATATCATAAAGGATCCCGAAAAAAATTTATCTTCAATTTTTATCTCAAATGGATTATCATTAAAATCTTATAGTTTGATCAAAGGTGAAAGCAAAAAAGATTTCTTGATTTCCGGAATGGATATAATGAATTTTCCGGGACATACTCCGGGAAGCATAATTATAAAGATCGATGACTGTATGTTTACGGGGGATGTTTTGTTTAAAGGTTCGATAGGAAGAACCGATTTGCCTTGCGGCAGCAATCAAGATATGAACGGTTCGCTAAAAAAAATAAAGTTATTCGAACGGAATTTGAAAATATTTCCGGGACATGGTCTCGAAAGCACAATAGGAGCGGAATTAGACAATAACTTTTTTTTAAATTCGATCGACTAATCAATAACCGATATTAAATATTTTTGATTATATTTTTAAAAAATCTAAATAAAGGCAGGTATTGTTGATATATAATTCACCTAGAGGAACTTCTGATTATTACGGAGAAGATATAAAATATATTGATTTTATAACCGATACGGCAAAAAATATTTTTAAAATATACAATTACAAGGAGATAATAACCCCGCACTTTGAACATACGGAAGTTTTTACCAGAAGTATTGGGGAAAATTCCGAAATTGTTCAAAAAGAAATGTTTACCTTTCCTGATAAAAAAGGCAGATCACTGACGCTCAGACCGGAAGGTACGGCATCAGTTGTAAGAGCGATTGTCGAACATAAACTTTACGGAGAAAATCTTCCTTTAAAGTTATTTTATATAGGAGATATGTTTAGATACGAAAGGCCGCAAAAAGGCAGAATGAGGGAGTTTAGACAGGTAGGTATCGAAGCGATAGGAAGCGATGGCCCTTCGATAGATGCTGAAGTGATATGGATGATAAATAATTTTTTTAAAAATCTTGGATTCAAAAATCTTCTTTTATACGTTAATAGTATAGGTTGCCGAGAATGTAGGGAAAAATATATCGAAATTCTTGAAGATTATTTAAAACCATTCGGAAAAGACTTATGTCATGACTGCGTAAACCGATTAGATAAAAATACGTTGAGAGTGTTTGATTGCAAAACATCTGGATGTAAAAAAATATTGGAAAATGCACCTAAAATAAGCAATTATTTATGCAGAAAATGCGAGATTCATTTAAGAAAAGTATTCGGGTTATTAAAAGTGCTCGACATCCCGTATGTTCATGCAGAGAATCTTGTAAGAGGATTTGATTACTATACAAGAACTATCTTTGAAGTAATATCGACAGATATTGACAGTGCCCAGAATGCTTTGGGTGGCGGAGGAAGATATGACAACCTTATCGAAGAATTCGGAGGTCCTAAGATAAGCTCGATTGGTTTTGCCACCGGTCTTGAAAGAACGATGCTTTTAATGAAAGATCTTGACATTGACATTGAAGAGCCTGGAAAAAATCAAAAAAAAATATATGTGATAAACATGTCTGCGGATTTTGATGAATATCTATTCGGGATACTTAAATTTTTCAGACAGAATAAAATAATTTGCGACACAAATTTCAATATCAAAAACGTAAGCAAAGAAATAAAATGGGCGCAGGCTCAGGGATACAGTCATATAGTGGTAATTGGCGAAAATGAAGTCGATACCAACAAACTTATAATAAAAGATCTGGATAATTATACTCAAACTGAGCTGAACTGGATAAATGAAAAAAGCAGATTATTAAAACTTCTTAGATAATGCAAAGAAATTTATTAAATAACATAAAATGATTTCAAACAATATACGATAACAGATTATTTTAAAATAAGGATTTTAGCGGAGATAACGATGACGGAATTCGAAGATGTTTTCAAAACAGGATACAGAACCGGTTTATGCGGAGTTATAGGCAAAAAGCATACCGGAAAAAGGGTTGCTTTGTGCGGATGGGTTTTAAAGAGAAGAGACCATGGCAAGTTGATTTTCATAGACTTAAGGGATTTTTCAGGTATTGTACAAATAGTGTTTGATCCGTCTTACAATATCAAATCATATGAAACAGCAAAAGAGATAAGAAATGAATACGTGATTCAGGTAGATGGAATCATTAAGGAAAGAACATCAGATACCATAAATAAAGAAATACGAACAGGTGAAATTGAAGTTTTTGCAAATGAGCTTAATATTTTGAGTAAGTCTAAAACCCCGCCATTTTCACTTGAAAACAGGGAAGAAGTCGACGAGCTTACTAGATTGAAATACAGAAGCATTGATTTGCGTACCGGCGAGATGCAAAAAAACCTTCGCCTTAAAAGTTCAGTCATGCACTTGACGAGGAATTATTTAACTTCGAATGGATTTTCCGAAATAGAAACACCCATACTGGCAAAAAGCACTCCGGAGGGAGCAAGGGATTTTTTAGTGCCATCGCGGCTTAATCCCAATAAATTTTATGCCCTTCCGCAATCTCCACAACTTTTCAAACAAATACTTATGTTTTCAGGATTTGACAGAATATTTCAGATAGCAAGATGTTTCAGAGACGAAGATTTAAGAGCTGACAGACAGCCTGAATTTACTCAAATTGACTTGGAAATGACTTTTGTAAAACAAGAAGATGTAATGGAAATCACCGAAGGTTTGATTAGGGAAATTTTTAACGAAATCATGAAAACCGAGATAAGCGTACCTTTCGAAAAATTAAAATGGTTTGATGCAATATCTTTGTATGGTTCGGATAAACCTGATATAAGGTTTGACTTAAAAATCAACGACATCACTGATGTTTTTAAAAAATCAGAAGTCAAGATATTTAAAGATACAATAAATAGCGGCGGCGTCGTAAAATGTATAAAAATCAAAAATGCAAGCATAATCAGCCGCAAAGATCTGGATGAAATAATATCGATGGCAAAAAGCAATGGTGCCGGTGGTTTATTATGGATAAAAGTTGATGAAAATTGTAGTCTGCAATCTCCTGTTTCGAAATTCTTAAATGAAGACGAAAAAAGAAATCTTATAAAGTCATTAAGTCTTGAAAACAACGACTTGATATTAATAGTTTCAGATAAATTCATTACCGCATGTACGGTTTTAGGTATAATCCGAAATCATCTCGCAATTAAATTGAACTTGATAAATAAAGATGAATATAAATTTTTATGGATTTATGATTTTCCGTTGTTTGAATATGACGAAAAAGAAAACAAATATAAATCTGTGCACCATGCTTTTACAATGCCCGACGAAAAAAATCTAAAGTATTTAAACTCAGATCCTCTCAAGGTAAATTCGCTTTCTTATGATATAGTGTTAAACGGTACAGAAATAGGGGGAGGATCGATAAGAATAAATGATTTAAAGCTTCAGGAACAAATATTTAACATATTGAAAGTTGATCTTAAGAAAGCTAAAGATAATTTCGGATTTTTTCTGAATGCCATGGAATACGGCACGCCTCCTCATGGCGGTATCGCACTTGGACTTGACAGGCTTGTCATGCTGCTCGGTAAATTGAAAAGCATAAGAGAGGTTATTGCTTTTCCCAAGACTCAATCTGCCATCGATATGATGACCGAAACTCCGTCAAATGTAACGGATAACCAGTTGAAAGAGCTGTATATAAAACTGATCAAATTTGAAGACTGAGCTGTTTTAAAAGTTATGATCATCTTATTTATTGCAATGCCGGTATAATTGAATTAGGTGAGTAATTGTGCTAACATCTTATTGGATACCCTGTGTTTACCGTAGTTAGAGTTAATTTTTGTGCCAACAAGTTAACTTTGGGAGCCTTTGCTCTGTCTGCAGTGTAAATGCCCTACGATCAAGGGACTTACTAAGCAGCAGGAAGGAATCCGCCTTACATAGGTAGGGCATATAAAAACTTCTAATAATTACGTTAACACGGGGTGTCCTTTTTTATGCGGTTTGAAAAATATATGATTGTCAAGACGCAACGTAAGATAACGAATTTTTTTTCGACGTTATTTTGTAAGAAGTGTTTAATTATAAAAGTATGAATTTTGCCGGTCGAATATTTAAGTTGATATTTTTTAATTTTTAAATTATTTTATTAAGGTTATGGATATAAGAAAAGAGTTCTTAAATTTTTTTAAAAAAAACGATCATATGATCCTTCCTTCTTCCGGATTAATACCTGATAATGATCCGAGTGTTTTGTTGACGACGGCAGGTATGCAACCTTTTAAGCCTTATTATCTTGGGAGCAAAAATCCTCCTTTTCGTAGAATTGCGACCGTTCAGAAATGTTTTAGAACAAGCGATATCGATAAAATAGGCAGGACGGACAAACATCTTACGTTTTTTGAGATGCTTGGAAATTTTGCTTTTGCCGATTATTTCAAAAAAGAAGCTATAGGATATGCGCTCGATTTTGTTTTGAATATTTTAAAAATTCCGGAAGACAGATTATATTTTACTGTTTTTAGCGGACACGAAGAACTTCCTATGGACGAAGAAGCAAGAGCATATTGGATTTCAAATGGAATAAAGGCTGAAAGAATATATGAGTTCGGCAAAAATGATAATTTTTGGGGACCTGCCGGAACAACCGGTCCTTGCGGTCCTTCGACTGAAATATATTATGATTTCGGAGAAGATCATGGCTGCGGTAAAAAAACATGCAATCCCAATTGCGATTGCGGAAGATTCATAGAAATATGGAATCTCGTATTTACCCAGTACAACTTCGATGGCAAAAACTATAAAGAGCTTCCAAATAAGAATATAGATACTGGAATGGGGCTTGAAAGAATTTATGCAGCAGTGAGCAACAGTGCTTCAGTTTATAAAACACCTTTATTTGAAGGAATATTGTCAAAGCTTAAAGATATTACCGGGAAAGATTTATCGGAAGAAAAAAACGATACCGACAACAGCGAAAAGAACAGAGCCATAAAAATAATAGCGGATCATGGCAGAGCAATTTATTTTTTGATTACGGATGGCGTAGTGCCATCCAACGAAGGACGAGGATATATATTAAGAAGAATAATAAGAAGAGCAATCAGGTTCGGCAGAGTTCTTGGAATAAATGACTTTTTCTTAAATGATATAGGAATGTCCGTTATAGCTGACTACAAAAATGCATATCCTGAAATCGAAGAAAAAAAAGATTTTTCGTTTCAGGTAGTGTCTGAAGAAGAAAAAAGGTTTTCGAATACATTAAAGGAAGGAATAAAAGTACTTGTTTCAAATATTTCGAATTTGAAGAAAAAAAATGAAAAGTACATCGATCCGAAAGATGCCTTTAAGTTATACGAGACTTATGGATTTCCTGTCGAGCTTACCGAAGAAATCCTGGCGGAAAATGAGCTATACCTGGATATGGGTAAGTTTGATTTATATGCCAAAAAACATGCGGAGGTATCCAGGAAAGGGACAGTTTTTGATAAAAAGGTTACCGAAAACATCGACGAATATAAAATTATAGCAAAAGAAATAAGTTGTGAATTTGCAGGTTATGAAAAAACGGAATCAAACACTAAAATAATCAGGATTTTAAAAGAGGAAAAAGACGTAAAATCCGAGATCGGACAAATCTGCGAAAATGAATACGGCGAAATAATATTAAAACAAACACCTTTTTATGGAGAAAAAGGTGGTGAAGCCGGAGACAGGGGAGTAATAACATCGCAAGACAATGAAAATATTTTCATTGTCAAAGATACCCAAATTCCGGTCGAAGGTATTTATATCCATAAAGGGTTTGTAAAAAAAGGTAAGTTTAAGATGAACGAAAACATAACGGCCAAGGTTGACATAAATTTTAGAAAAGCCATAGGGAAAAATCATACAGGCACTCATCTTTTGCATTGGGCTTTAAGATCATTATACGGCAAAGAAGTAACGCAAGCCGGGTCTTTCGTTACTGACGAAAAAATCAGATTCGATTATAAATTTTTCGGTGTTCCCGAAAAAGAAATGATAAACAAGTTGGAAAGTCTGATAAACAAGAAAATCCAAGATAACGATATAGTCAAAACTTTTGAAACAACAAAAGAATATGCGCAGGAAATAGGGGCAATTGCTTTATTTGAAGAAAAATACGGCAGATTTGTCAGGGTTGTTGAAATAGGTAATTACAGCAGAGAACTATGCGGCGGAATTCATGTTAAGCGGACCGGAGAACTTGGTATTTTAAAAATAATCCAGGATTTTTCGATAGGATCAAACTTAAGAAGAGTGGAAGCCGTAACAGGGAATGTGGCTATAAGTTATTTAAATGAAAAGGATAGTTTGGTCAATGAACTATCTGTGATGCTGGACGTTAAAGAAAACGAAATAATAAAAAGCATCGAAGCTTTAAAATCCGATCTGGAAGATAAAAATAATAAGCTTGAACAGATTTCAATTCAAACTGCAAAAGATAGCGTTTTAAAAAAATACGACAACACTTTCAAGGAAAACGATGCAAAAATCATTGTTTTTGACTTTTCAAGTTCAAACTATTCGGAAAATTTAAATGCAAAAAATATGGGTATTATAAGCGACGAGATAAAAGATCGTTATGGCCGGAAAAATATATTTATAACTTTGGCAAATAATATAAACGGAAAACCAATTTTGATTTTTAATTCATCAAAAGATTTGGTTGATAAAGGTATAAATTGTTCTGTTATTGCCAAGGAAACAGGAAAATTGATGAAAGGCGGCGGCGGCGGCAAAGCAGATTTTGCACAGTCCGGCGGAGCAGACATGTCTCTTGTCAAAAAAGCTTTTGACTTTATTTTAAGTAAAGTAAAAGAAATTATAAAATAACTCGTATATCAAAATGAGAATGATGGCTCTTGATATCGGTGAAAAGAATATTGGTATCGCCGTATCGGATAAAACAAATACTCTAGCTGTCCCATATTCAATCGAAAAAAATGACGATAATTTCGAGAAAACAATCTATGCTCTAGTTAAGCAAAAGGATATCGGAAAGATTATAATAGGCATACCTTACAACCTAAAAGGCAAAGCAGGTTTTCAGGCAAAAAAAACAATCGACATCATTGAAAAACTCGTTAAAAAGCTTAAGGAAAATTCAAATATGGATGTTGTTTTTTGGGATGAAAGATTTTCAACGAAAGTTTCGAAAAACAGACTGTCGGATGGTAAAAAAAAAGTTAAGGATGACATAGACAAATATGCTGCCGCAGTAATATTGGAAGATTATTTAAATTTCAATAAAAAATTACAATAAAAAATAATATGTCAATAAAAAAGAAAAAATTATCAAAATTTTTGATATTGGTTATTTGTGTTTTTTTGTGTGCTTGTTTTGTTTTTTTTGCATGCAATTCGAAATCTGAAAAGAATATTAAAACTGCAGAGTCTGAAACGCAAAAAGGAATCGACACCGAAATCGAAATAAAGGAAGGAATGAACCTTACTCAAATTTCCGAACTTCTTGAAGAAAAACAAATAGTAGACAGTGCTTTGTTTTTTAAAATTTATGCTAAAGAGCAAGGACTCGAGACAAAACTTATACCAGGAAAATATAACCTTAAAACAGGTTCCGAGTACAAGGAAATACTTGATGTTATCACGTCAGGACCTGAAATCGTAACATTCAAACTTGCAATTCCGGAAGGATTCATGGTTAAACAGATTTCGGAAAGGATAATACAGGAGCTTCCTTTTATAGATTCTGCTGACTTGGAAAACGCATTGAAAGTCGAAGGATATGGATACGAATTTTTGAAGGATAAAGAAATCCCAGTGGAAAGTCTCGAAGGTTTTTTATTTCCAAAAACCTATGAAATACTTCCGCAATATAGCGCAAAAAATATAGTCGAAATGCTTTTGTCGCAATATCAGTTCGAAACGAGCAGCCTTGACTATAAGTACGCTGCCGGGGAAAATCTAACTCCCTATGATATTTTAAAAATAGCTTCCATGATTGAAAAAGAAGCTTACATACCCGAAGAACGAACTCTTATTTCTGCAGTGATATATAACAGACTAAAAATTGATATGGCATTGGGAATAGATGCGACTCTTACTTATTTTCTTGACAAATGGGATGAGCCGCTTACGGAAAGCGATTTGAAAACCGATACGCTTTTTAATACCAGGATATATGCCGGACTTCCTCCAACGCCTATATGTAATCCGGGTTTGGAATCTATTAAAGCATCGTTAAATCCTGCAGACGTTGATTATTTATATTACGTAATAACTGACCCGGTTAGTCACAAACACGCATTTTCAAAAACGTTGCAGGAACACAATGAAAACATTAACAGCACGACAACCAGCAAATGAAAGATTTAAATAAAGTCCTTTCAGAAAAAGAATACTTGGAAGATCTTGGCAGAATTTCAAAGGAAAAGAAAATACCGGTAATAAACTATGAAGTCGGCAGGTTTATCGAAGCTATTGTTTTTGTTAAAAAACCAAAAAATATTCTTGAAATAGGATGCGGTGAAGGATATTCGTCATATTTTTTGGTAAAAAACCTTAAGGAAGCAGCCTTTACGGGAATTGATTTGAATAATGAAAGATTGTGTAAAGCAAAAAAATTCATTAATTTGAATTTTCCAAAAATAAATGCAAATTTTTATCACGGAAACGCATTAAAACTAATACCGGAATTGAAATTAAAATTTGATTTGGTTTTTATAGATGCGGCAAAATATGAATATCCTGATTATATTGACGTAATTATGGAAAAGCTTAATGACGAGGCGCTGATTATAGCCGACAATATATTTTATGGCGAGAAAATATTTGCCCGTTATATTAAAAACCACGATAAAAACAGTGTCAAAGGCATAAAAAGATTTATGAAGTTGATTCAGAATAAAGAAATTTTTGATACAAAATTTATCGATATAGGCGACGGAATATCTTTATCAATTTATAGAAGTAAAACAAAATGACAATTAATATAAACAATCTTTTATGGACTTGCTCATGAAAAAAGTGCCAGAGTTGCTTGTACCAGCCG
The DNA here is from genome assembly GCA_028718045.1 of Actinomycetota bacterium. Classification (GTDB taxonomy): domain Bacteria; phylum Actinomycetota; class Humimicrobiia; order Humimicrobiales; family Humimicrobiaceae; genus JAMDDL01. The sequence continues at coordinate 3,686 of JAQUMQ010000014.1, read as the reverse complement.
GCAATATCAAAACTCTCAGATATGCAGTCGAGTATGGCGCAGACGCCGTATATATCGGTGGTAAAAAATTCAATTTAAGAAGTCTTGCTGATAATTTTACTGTTGCTGAACTGGAAGAAGCAGTAAATTATTGCCATGAACGGAATGTAAAAACATATATTACTTTAAATTCCATATTATTCGAAAATGAAATTAATGGGTTAAAAAAATATTTAAGCCAAATCAGTCACATCGAGTTCGACGGTTTTATTATTTCCGATATGGCTGTCATGAATTTGATTAAAACATATTTCAAAAATCCAAAAATACATATAAGCACTCAAGCAAACATAACAAACAGTATCGGTGCAAATGTTTATAATAAACTCGGAGCCAAAAGAGTAAACATAGCAAGAGAAGTAAAATTTAACGACTTAAAAGAAATAATAAAAAATACCGATGCCGAGGTAGAAGTTTTTATTCATGGCGCGCTTTGTATATCTTATTCAGGAAGGTGCATGTTAAGCAAATATATGACCGGAAGAGATGCAAACAAAGGTCGGTGTGCACATAGCTGCAGATGGAAATACTATTTGTTAGAGGAAGAAAGACCTAATTTGTTTTTTAACATTGTTCAAAACGAAAACGGAACTTTCATTTATAATTCAAGAGATTTGTGTCTTATGCCGAAACTGGATATGCTTGCAGGTGCCGGAGTGTCTGCTTTTAAAATAGAAGGCAGAGCAAAAACCGAAAGTTATATCGCACAAACGGTATGGGCATACAGAAAAGCTCTTGATTATATCGAAAACAATGAATTTAGTGACGAAAAAAAATCTTTTTTGATGAGTGAATTGAATAAATGCACTCATAGAGATTACACAGTCGGTTTTATGTTTCTGGATGGTTACGATGATCTCGAAAACAACGAAGCCGTAAGCTATAAAAAAGATTACAGATTTGTAGGGTTATACAACGATCAAAGCAAAAAATATGGATTGCCTTTGATTTTGGTAAAGAATCAGTTCAAAAAAGGTGAAATTATCGAAATTCTTGAACCCAAAAAAATGCCGTATGAAGTAAGAATAAACGAAATCGTCATATCGAAAAATGATTGTGATTATATGGCGGATACGGCAAATCCCAACGATATCGTTATGATAAAAGATATCGGGGAAATAAATCCCTATGCTATATTGAGAATAAAGCAATAATATAAAATTTTTTGATATTTTTATTTGGTACTGTTCATATTTATGTCGAAATGAAATCGGGATGAAAAAATACATAAAAATAATAGTCGAAGGAAGAGTTCAAGGAGTAGGATTTAGATATTTTACTTGTGATTATGCATTAAAATATAATATAACAGGATTTGTTAGAAATACCTGCAGCGGAAGTGTCGAAATTGTATGTAACGGAGTCGAAAACGACATTGATGCATTTATAAATAAGATTAAAAGAGGACCTTCTTTTTCTTTCGTTTCCGACATTAAAATTAATGAGAGATCGGATAAAGAAGATTTCGATGGTTTCGAAATAAGATATTGATAAAAATTCATATGCTTGGCATGCAAGTAATAGTCACAGGCAAGAGGATGGCGTAATATTTAAAACATGAAAAAAATAAATGGAAAAACGGAACTATTTGGTTTATTCGGATATCCGGCAAAACATAGTCTTTCGCCGTTTATACATAATCATTTTTTTAATAAATACGATATAAATTCCGTTTATCTGTGCTTCGAAATAATACCCGATGATTTGGAAGATGCCATATGCGGAGCAAAGAAAATGGGATTTTCAGGTTTGAATCTAACGATGCCTTTTAAAGAAAGCGTACTGGATTATATCGATGTGTTGGATATGGACGCAAAAACTATAAAGTCGGTTAATACGATTAAGTTTGCCGACAATAAAACCGAAGGATACAATACGGATATCGAAGGATTTATAAAGTCGCTAATTGATGCTCGATTCGAAATAGAGGGTTCCAAGTGTCTTATTATAGGAGCGGGAGGAGTAGCAAAAAGTTCGGTGCATGCTTTGCTGAAAATGAATGCGGAAAAAATATTTTTATATGACATAAACATAAAAAAAGCACACAAACTGAGCTCAATTTATAACGGAACATTTTTTAACAAAATTTTTGTTTTGGATAATTTGGATTCGGTGTCTTTGGCAGAGATAAACCTTATAATCAATTGTACTCCTGCAGGAATGAATCTGGCAGGCAAAGAGAGCAACATTGATTTGCTGCCTTTACCTGAAAAATGGAATTTAAAAAACAAACTTGTATTTGAAATGGTTTATAATCCGATTTACACTATGCTTGTAAAAAAATCAATACATGATGGAGCTAAAATAATATTGGGACTTGATATGCTTTTAAACCAAGCAGCTTTTTCATTTAAAATATGGGAGGGATTTTTCCCTGATTTGAAGTATTTAAAAAAATTTTTTAAAAACGGTGTTAAATAAGTTTTTAAAGTTATTTTTAAAATATATTCCAAACCATATACTTATCTTGATTGATTTATTATTTTATTAAACAAACAATAAGATAACCGCTATAATTGATTTTTATAAAACGATTAGTTTTAAAAGAGCAAATTGCTATATTGACAAGATAGGTTAACAAATTGCCCTTTGAAAATACAAAGGTCACGTAAATACTTTTGGTATAAAATTAATTTATCTGTTTATAAACGGTTAAGTAAAAAAAATTAAATTTTTAAAAAGGCAATCGTAATGAAGCGGTCATTAAACAACTTATGCAGAAAAGAAAAAGGTCTTTCAGTAATCGAGTTGCTGATAACCATAATGGTTATTGCGGTTCTTATTGCAATAGCAATCCCAAATTATTTATCTATGAAAGATAGAATAAGAGAAGCTGCGACAGAAGCAGAAATGTCTAATATCGCTACTGCTCTTGAGCTGTATAATGCAGATAACGGCAAATATCCCGGAAATGATGATAAATGGAGTATCGATTTGAAAGACGGTGGTTATATGTCTGAAATTCCCTTAAAAGACAAATGGAATAATGATTATACTTATATAGCTGGGCCTGATCAAAAAACATATGTTTTGATAAGTAACGGCAAAGATAAAAATACGACCGATGACGATATCGTTTGGGCAAATAACAAGCAAACAAGCACAGGAGCTTATCAATAAAATTTATATAGCAAAAACTTGAAGTTTTAATATAAGATTAAAGTAAATATTTTTATGTTTTTTAAATCGTTAAGAAAAAGACAACGAATCGTCATAAGATAAGTAAATGCGTTATTTAATTTATATCAAACATAAAATGATTAAAAACGCTGAAACAAAAATCAAAACCGGCAGTCAGAAATGATATAGTGCAAAAAAATGAAAGATATGGTTTGTTACATAGTCATAGCTATTATGGGTTTAGTTATAGGAAGGTTTTTAAATGTTTTAATTTCCAAACTTTTAGGAAAAAGATATACTTTATTTAGCGAATCTTTTTGTCCTTCGTGTAAATCAGCAAAAAAATTTTACGATAATATACCCCTGCTTTCTTATATTTTTTTAAAAGGAAAATGCCGAAGCTGCAAGGAAAAAATTTCCGTAAGATATCCGATTGTGGAATTGCTGACGGTATTTCTTTTTGTAACTAGTTTTTATTTTTATGGAATCAGTTTTTATTTGCTTTTATCAATGATAATGATCTCCGG
>JAQUMQ010000013.1 GCA_028718045.1 Actinomycetota bacterium | reverse complement strand
ATTCATTATCAAATGATTATTGTCTAAATAAGGCTTTATCAATAACTTAAGAGGAAATAGATTATCATGACGAATATGGTTTTAGTAGGAGCTCAATGGGGTGATGAGGGCAAGGGTAGGATAACGGATCTGCTTTCAAGCAAAGTTGATATGGTTGTAAGATTTCAGGGCGGAGACAATGCAGGTCATACAGTTATATTAAATGGACAGGAATTTAAATTGCATTTGGTTCCGTCGGGTATATTGTATCCTAATGTTGAATGCATAATAGGAAATGGCGTAGTGATAAACCCGGAATCACTGATTTCCGAAATCAAAAATCTTGAAGATAAAGGCATTGCCACGAAAAATCTTAAAATAAGTTCAAGTTGTCATCTGATTATGCCATATCATATAGCTCTTGACGGTGCTTCCGAAAACAGATTAGGGTCTTCTAAAATAGGAACGACGAAAAAGGGAATCGGACCTGTTTACGCCGACAAAGCAAGCAGAGAAGGGATAAGAGTTTGCGATTTGCTTGACCGCGATATTTTTTGGAAAAAATTAAATGATGTTCTTGAAATCAAAAATGCTATTTTAAGCAATGTATACAATGCCAAAACGTTCGATGCCAAGGAAATTTTTGAAAAATATAACGATTATGCACAAGTAATAAAAAAGTATGTGATCGAAAGCACGTTTATTATCAATAAAGCTCTGGATGAGAATAAAAATATTTTGTTTGAAGGGGCACAAGGCACTCTTTTGGATATCGATCATGGGACTTATCCGTTTGTTACGTCATCCTCGACGATTGCCGGCGGTGTTTTTTCGGGAGCAGGCATAGGACCGGGCAGGATAGATGAGGTTGTGGGAATAACGAAATCATATTGTACCAGAGTAGGCTTCGGAGTTTTTCCGACCGAAGAAAAGGGAGAAATAGGAGATATTATAAGGATAAAAGGAAACGAATATGGAACAACCACAGGCAGAGCAAGAAGATGCGGCTGGTTTGATAGCGTAATAATAAGATATTCCGCGATGGTAAACAATTTAAATAGCCTTGCACTTACCAAGCTGGATGTGCTAAACGGTATTGAGAAATTGAAAATATGCATTGGCTACAAGATCGATGAAAATGTTTATGAAAACATAACGCCTAATTGTTATCTTCTCGAAAAAAGCCAACCGCAATATATCGAAATTGATGGTTGGGAAACAGACATAACAAATATCACAGAATTTGATGAATTACCAAAAAATGCAAGAAAATATGTCAATGCAATCGAAGAATTGACGAAGATACCTATCTCGATAATAAGCGTCGGGCCTGACCGGAATCAGATTATCATAAAAGATAATGATTTTAAAAAGAAATATTTTTAGTTAAATTTATGCACAAGATAATGATTGCTTATATATGTAATAAAATCGTACACAAAATAATAAATTATTATATTGCTCATAGCTTAAAAAAGGATTTCTAAAAATGAATATTTTAATTATTGGAAGTGGCGGAAGGGAACATTGTCTTGCTTGGAAAATTTCCCAAAGCAAATTGGTCGACAAGTTGTTCGCAATTCCCGGAAACGCAGGTATTTCGCAGATTGCGGTGTGCGAAAATATATCTTGCTCCAAGGAGAATTTTGGAAATATTCTGCAATTTATTGAAAAAAATGGAATACATCTTACTATTGTAGGACCCGAAGCACCTTTAGTGGACGGAATAGTCGACTATCTGAGCAAGAAAGGCCATTTGGTGTTTGGACCTGATCAAACGGCAGCACAAATTGAAGGCAGTAAGGTTTTTACAAAAAAACTTTGCATGAGTCATGATATACCGACGGCTAAAGCAGAATTTTTTAACAAATCGGAATTAGATAAAGCAATTTCATATATCAAAGGGCTTAAAGAAAATGAGTTCCCCTATGTTATTAAAGCTGATGGACTGGCATACGGAAAAGGAGTGATCATCGCTCAAAGCAAGGAGGAGCTTCTGGATGCATTGGATGGCTTTTTTATTAAAAACAGGTTTGGGAAATCAGGCCAAGACATAGTAATAGAAGAATTCATTTCCGGCTTTGAAGTATCTTTATTATGTTTGTGCGATGGCAAAAAACTAATACCGTTGGATTTGGCTCAAGACTATAAGAAGATATTTGACGGCGACAATGGTAAAAATACGGGAGGCATGGGAAGCTACAGCCCGCTTCCATTCATAGACGAAGTTTTGTATGAAAAAATTTTAAATAAGATTGTTTTACCAACTTTTCATGCATTAAAAGATGAAAACATTAACTATACGGGTGTTTTATATGCAGGAATCATAGTCAGGGGAAATGAGCCATATCTGCTTGAATATAACTGTAGGTTCGGCGATCCCGAAACACAGGTAGTTCTTCCAAGATTAAAAAATGACATAGTGCCTGTTTTGCTTGATTGCGCAAGAGGATCTTTAAGAGACATAAAACTTAAATGGGATGATGAAAAAACTGTTTGCGTTGTTCTTGCGTCAAAAGGTTATCCCGAAACGTCTTCAAAAGGGGATATAATCTCGGGGCTTGAAGAAATTAAATCCAAAAAAGATGTTTTTGTTTTTCATGCTGGAACAAAAAAAGACGGGGACAAAACGGTCACTGACGGAGGCAGAGTTTTAAACGTGGTTGCTAAAGCCGATACTTTTAAAGAAGCAAGGATACTAGGCTATGAAGCTATTGAAAGAATCGGTTTTAACGGAATGCAGTTCAGAAAAGATATTGCGTTAAAAGTCGAGGAAACTTTGTAAAAAAAGGGGGCATATTAAATGTCGGAAACAAAAAAATTGGTAGCCATTATCATGGGAAGCAGTTCCGATGAAAGTATAATGAAGGGAGCGCAGGATATTCTTGATGATTTTGAAATAGGTTATGAAAAAATTATTTCATCCGCGCATAGAATGCCAAACAAAACTTCTGATTTTGCCAAAAAATTAAAACAAAAAGGTTTTGAGGTTGTGATAGCAGGAGCAGGGAAAGCAGCTCACTTGCCTGGAGTAATTGCATCATATACGACAATCCCTGTTATAGGTGTTCCCATAAAAACTGATGACCTTGGAGGACTTGATTCGCTTTTATCCATAGTTCAAATGCCGTCAGGAGTACCGGTGGCAACCGTGGCAATAAACGGTTCAAAAAATGCCGCACTTCTTGCTATCCAGATTTTATCCATAAAATACGAAAATATAAGCAAAAAATTTGAAGAATACAAGTTAAAGCAGGAAAACTGATTCCTCTTTTAAAGCTTTTAATGTATATTGATTATTTTGCTTGTTAAGATACATTAAAAGTTATTTCATAAATTAGCCATATCATCGGGAGTATTATCATGGGAAATAGCGTAAAGATCAGTGTTAAGGATTTCGGTTTTTATTATGGTGAGGTTAATATTTTGGCAGATATAAATTTTGATATTATAGAAAAGACCGTAACTTCCATAATAGGCCCTTCCGGATGTGGTAAATCTACGATGCTCCGTACTTTTAACAGAATGAACGAACTGTTAGGGAACGCCAAGGTGAAAGGAACCGTTAAAATTGATAATGTCGACATATATAAATCCGGAGTTGATATTGTCGAGTTGAGAAAAAAAGTAGGCATGGTTTTTCAAAGACCTAATCCATTCCCAAAAACGATTTACGATAATGTGGCATATGGTCCGAGACTACACAAGCGATACTCAAAATCAGAACTTGATTTTATAGTTGAAGACAGTTTAAAAAAAGCTGCATTATGGGATGAAGTTCAAATGAAGTTAAATAAAAGCGCCCTTGATTTATCCGGCGGACAACAACAAAGACTTTGCATAGCAAGAGTGCTTGCAGTTGCTCCGGAAGTTTTGCTTATGGACGAGCCGGCATCTGCACTGGATCCAATCTCAACTCAAAAAATAGAAGATCTGATTACGGAGCTTAAAGATAATTACACGATAATAATTGTAACCCATAATATGCAGCAGGCAGCAAGAGTGTCTCAAAAGACTGCTTTTTTTTTGATGGAAAAACAAGGGGAACCCGCAAGACTTATCGAATACGACGATACAAATAAAATCTTTACATTTCCAAGCGATAAAAGAACCGAGGATTATATTACCGGTCGTTTTGGTTAAAGCTCGAATTCGACTATTTGTTTTTCGGTGAATATATCATTTTTTTAAGTATAATCAATGCTTATATATCCGGTATTTTTTTATGCCATTAATTTTTGACATAAGGGTTTTATTGCAATATAATACCTTCACATAATTTTGACTTTTCCAGATTATTTTTAATAATTCTTGTCAGTTGGGAGTAGATTTTAATGAAAGAATATCGAATAACTCAAGAAGGCCAGGAAAAGCTGATAAAGGATCTTGATTATCTTGTAAAAGTAAAGAGGAAAGAGATTGCGGAAAGATTAAAAGAGGCTAAAAATGCCGGTGGCGATTTGTCCGAAAATCTTGAATATGAGTATGTCAAAAACGAGCAAGCATTTATTGAAGGTAGGATTGAGCAGATAAATGATATTCTTCAAAATCACGTAATTGTTGATAAAAAAGTCAATAAAGATGTGGTTGATATAGGATCTGTTGTCGTAGTCAGAGATTTCAATGATAACAAGAACAAGAAATACGAGATAGTAAGTTCCATTGAATCCGAACCGTCACAAATGAAAATTTCTGACGAATCACCTCTTGGCAGAGCTCTTTTAGGTAAAAAAATCAAAGATGAAGTTACGGTGAAGACTCCTGGAAAAACTTTTAAGTTAAAAATTATTGATATTATCTGATTAAGCTTGTTTATAAGTGTATTATTTTTAAACTTTCAAATTAATTTTCATTTTTTAATTTCGTTGTTATTGTGTATGCTGTGTTTTTGTGAATTTATAGTATTTTGAAAATTAATTCGTTGCTTTTAAGTTATAAAAACTATTTTATTATTCTCATGTGAAATTATGGATGATATAAAAAAAGAAATCGATGATTTAAAAATGCAAGAAGAAGCCGAAGAAATAAGATTAAATATTGAAAACATCGAGAATTCAGAAGCAGAGTATCTTTTGGAACTGGAAACTCCGATAAGCGAACCATTAAGAATAAAGCTTGACAAAATAAAGGATCAAAAGAAAAAAGGAAACGAGCTTTATAAGGCAAAATTTATTACAAATACCAGCATAAAAACCTTGCATGAAAAATTTGGCTGTCTTGAATCAGGGGAAAAGACTGAAACTGACGTAATTTATAGCATTGCTGGCAGGATAATGGCTTTTAGAAAGCATGGCAAGGCAACTTTTGCGGTTTTGAAAGACTTTTCTGGTCAAATACAGCTATATCTTAATATAAAAAATGTCGGAGATGAAAAATACTATGATTTTTTAAACCTTGACATCGGGGATACCGTCGGCGTAAAAGGATCTGTGTTTAAAACACATACGGGTGAGCTTTCGATAAATGTACGCGATTATGAACTCTTGAGCAAATCTATCAGAATATTGCCGGAGAAATGGCATGGTTTGAAAGATAAAGAAATAAGATACAGACAGAGATATCTTGATTTTATTGTAAATCCTAGCGTGAAGGAAGTCTTCGTTACAAGAATAAAAATGATAGAAGCATTTAGGAAATTTTTAACTTCAAAAGGATTTTTGGAGGTCGAAACTCCGATGCTTCAGTCGATTCCAGGAGGAGCAGCCGCTAAACCATTCATAACCCACCATAACGCTCTTAATATGGAATTATATTTACGAATAGCACCCGAGCTTTATCTAAAAAGACTGATAATCGGAGGTTTCGAGAAAGTTTTTGAAATAAACAGGAATTTCAGAAATGAAGGTATCTCATATAAACATAATCCGGAATTTACCATGCTTGAGTTTTATCAAGCATTTGCCGATTATAATGATTTGATAGCATTAACTGAAGAACTGCTGAAATATGTAGCAAAAGAAGCGTCGGGAAAATTAAAGTTTAATTACAGAGATAACGATATCGATTTTGAAGGTTCCTGGGATAAGATAACAATGATCGATTCGATAAAAAAATTTACAGGTTTGAATGTTGATTTTGATAAAAGCATATATGAATTAAGAAATATGGCAGATAAAAGCAATTTAAAAATAGATAAAAGTTTTGGAAAAGGCAAAATCATAAATGAATTTTTTGATAATTTTGTTCAGCCAAAGCTGATAAAGCCTACGTTCATCAAAGATTATCCGGTTGAGATTTCTCCTCTTGCAAGAAAAAGTCCGAAAAATCCCAATCTGACGGAAAGATTTGAATTGTTTATGGGAGGAGAAGAAATTGCAAATGCTTTTTCCGAACTGATAGATCCAAAAGATCAATTTGAAAGATTTAAATTTCAAGTAAAAAGCAAGGACGAAGAAGAAAGAATTACAGGCAAAATAGATGTGGATTTTCTTAAGGCACTTGAATACGGTATGCCGCCGACCGGTGGCGAAGGAATAGGTATCGACAGGCTTGCCATGATAATTACCGAATGTTCTTCAATAAGGGATGTCGTTTTATTTCCATTGATGAGGCAAGAAAAAAATATCTAAAAATGCCGGATTGTTTATTAATTGATTAAAAGCTTTTAGTTTTTGTAAAAATTATTAAGGTGGTATTGATTAGCCGAGTATAGCCATCGATATCACGCGAATTAAATTTTTACCGAATTGATAAAACAGGCTTTTGCTGTTCTTCCTAGATTAATTTTTATATTCAAAAATGTTATAATCATTTTGGATCTGTTATAATGACTGATTTATGTTTTAGTTTATTTTTTAAAAAAATTAATATTTTTTTATATAGAACGGAGTTTTGATGATTTGCGATAATTGCAGAAAAAATGAAGCAAGCATTCATTTAATACAGTTGGGTAACGACGGAGAAGTAAAAAAAATTGACTTGTGTAAAAGTTGCGTTAAAGAACTTGCTTTTCTCCCCGAGGAAGAATTTTCTGGCGGAGATTTCAAAAATTCCACCAGTATTCTTGCAATAGATCTTGGATTTTTTAACGATAGTGAATCTTTTGATTTGTTTGGCGGTTTAAACTTATCCAACAAGGAGAATAGGAGATGTCAATATTGCAATATATCATTAAATGCAATCAAAAAACTGGGGAGAGTCGGATGTCAACGCTGTTATGAAGAATTTCAGGAAGACTTGAATCCATTGATTAAGTTGATTCAGAGCGGAATCGAGCATAAAGGCAAAGTTCCCATAAATTGCAATAAGAGGCTAAAGATCGAAAAGAAAATAAAAGATTTAAAATTCATGTTGGAAGAACAAATAATAATAGAAAATTTCGAAGAAGCTGCAAGATTAAGAGATAAAATAACATCTCTTCAGAAAAAGCTTCATTATTCAGGCAAAAAACTTAGAAAATAAATGGAAGAAAATACACTAACAAACAACGATACCAATAATTTAAAATTTAAATATAACTCGGAAAAGCAACAAGTTATTTTAAATAGTTGCATAAGCTTGTTCAGAAATATCTCGGGGTATAAATTCAATGTGGTAGCCGATAAGATGGACAAGGAGAGCATACTAAATCTTGTTCTTGAAGCAAAATCACAAATAAGTCTTCTTAATAATTTTAATTTTTATTATTTAAGGGACATCCCAAGGCTTCAAAGGCAGCTTTTAATAGATCAAAAAGTAATTTTATCTAAAAGTACGCAAAAAATAAGCGGCAAAGCAGTTATTCTTAATTCAAAACTTGTAGATAAAAATAAATTGACTGCAATTACCGTAAATGAGGACGAGCATATAAAAATCGAATGTAAAATGCCTGGCAATAATATTGCCGGTTGCTATAAAGAAGTTCTCAAGTTTGAAAAAAAATTAGAAAAAAAACTTAGTTTTTCCTTTAATCAAACTCTTGGTTACCTTACTTCAAATCCCTCTCTTATCGGGACAGGTCTTAAGGCTTCGATTGTAGCTCACATGCCTTCAATGGTTATAAGCACCAAAATTGTTGATTTTATTAAAAACTTAAATCAGGTAGGTTTTGGAGTAAACAGCTTTTTAGGCGAAGGCAATGAAATCATAGGTAATTTGTTTCAGATATCAAATCTTATGACTCTGGGAAAAAATGAAGAAAGTATCATAGAAGAGCTTATTGCCATAAGCAAAAACGTCATGGAAGAAGAAGAGAAAGCAAAGACGGAATTAAAAAAATCTTTAAATCTTTCTATCGAAGATAGTGTTTATAGATCTTATGGTATGATAAAATATGCGAAAATTTTATCATTCGAGGAGTCTCTCGAGCTACTGTCAATTTTAAGGTTTGGTCTGGATTTGGGTATAATAGATGAAATAGTGAAGTTTGATTTTTTCGAGCTCATGAACATGATAAGCGATTCGAATATAGAGATTAATTACATAAAAAACAAGAAAGCTTCTCTTGACGAAATTGATTTTATCAGAGCTTGTATAATAAGGGAGAAAATTTTCAAAGAATATAATTAACTTTAATTTGATTTATTGTTTTTTGGAATGAAATTCCAATTAAACATATTATAAATATTCAGGGAAATGGATTTTGGTGAATTAGAATGTTTGAAAGATTTACTGAGAGAGCTCGCAAAGTTGTGGTTAAAGCTCAGGATGAAGCGAGGCTTTTAAAACAAAATTACATAGGAACCGAACATTTATTGCTGGGAATTATTGACGAGCAAGAAGGAATAGCGGCAAAAGCACTGATCGAGATGGGTGTTTTACCTGAAGAAATAAGGATAGCCGTTAAAAATGTTGTTATGGAGGGTTCGTCAGAATCTTACGAACACATACCTTTTACTCCGCGAGCTAAAAAAGTATTGGAACTGTCGCTTCGAGAAGCTTTGCAAATGGGACACAATTATATAGGTACGGAACATATTTTGCTTGGATTGCTTAGGGAAGGCGAGGGAGTAGCGGCAAGAGTTTTAAACAGCTTAGGTGTTCTTCTTGAAAATGTGAGGGATACGATAAAGGAAGTTTTAAGAAAATATCCTATTTACTCATCGTTTGAACCTACGGCATCTTCCAAAGCTACAAAAAAACAACTTAAGACGTTGAATCAGTTTGGCAAAGACCTAACCGGAATGGCTCAGGAAGGGAAACTCGATCCGGTAGTTGGTCGTAAAAAAGAAATAGAAAGACTCATGCAGATTCTTTCAAGAAGAACAAAAAACAATCCCATACTTATAGGAGAATCCGGCGTAGGCAAAACAGCGATCGTCGAGGGATTGGTTCAGCATATTGCTTCCAAAGAAGTTCCTTCCAATCTTCAAAACAAGAGGATTTTTACGCTTGATCTCGGTTCGCTTGTTGCCGGCTCAAGATACAGAGGGGACTTTGAAGAAAGGCTCAAAAAAGTTTTAGCGGAGATAAAGGAAGATGGCGATATAATTCTTTTCATAGACGAAGTACACAATCTGGTTGGGGCAGGAGCGGCTGAAGGAGCAATTGATGCTGCCAGCATATTGAAACCAATGCTGGCAAGAGGAGAAATACAAACAATCGGAGCTACCACCATAAGTGAATTCCGTAAATATATAGAAAAAGATAAGGCGCTTGAAAGAAGGTTCCAACCGATATATGTTGATGAACCATCGATTTATGAGACGATAGAAATCTTAAAGGGAATTCGTGACAGGTACGAGTCTTTTCATGGAATAGCTATTACTGACGGGGCACTAACTGCGGCTGCAAAACTTGCGCAGAGGTATATATCCGATAGGTTTTTACCTGACAAAGCAATCGATCTTATCGATGAGGCTGCTTCAAGAGTGAGGATAAGATCGGTAATGACACCTCCCAACTTAAAAGACATAGAAGATAATTTAGAAAAAATCTTAAATGAAAAAGAAGAAGCTATAACTAATCAGGATTACGAGAAAGCAGCAGAGTTAAGAGATCAGGAAAAAAAATTCCTGAAAGAAAAAATGGAAATAACAGAATCCTGGAAAAGGCTTGAAAAAGCAGACAAGAAAAGGGTTGACGAAAACGAAATAGCGGAAGTATTGTCGAATTGGACTGGCGTCCCTGTATATAAACTGACTGAAGGAGAAACTGCCAGGCTTATGAATATGGAGGAAAGTCTGCATAAAAGAGTCATAGGCCAGGATGAAGCGATAAACACAGTTTCAAAAGCTATAAGAAGATCAAGATCAGGCTTAAAAGACCCAAAAAGACCTATAGGCTCATTCATGTTTTTAGGACCATCAGGAGTTGGAAAAACCGAACTTGCAAAAACGATAAGTGAGTTTTTATTTGGCAAAGAAGAAGCCCTTATACAAATAGATATGTCCGAATACATGGAAAAACATTCGGTATCAAAATTGGTGGGCTCTCCTCCAGGTTATATAGGCTACGACGAAGGTGGTCAACTTACTGAAATGGTAAGGAGAAAGCCGTATAGCGTTATTTTACTTGACGAAATCGAAAAAGCTCACCCTGATGTATTTAATATCCTTCTCCAAATTTTTGAAGACGGACATCTTACGGATTCACAGGGCAGGAGAGTTGATTTTAAAAATACCGTGGTTATCATGACTTCAAATCTTGGAGCCAAAGAGATACAAAAGAATCACTTATTCGGATTTCAAGTGATGGACAATGACGAAGTCTCGTATGCAGAAATAAAAAAGAAAGTAATGAATGAGCTTAAAATAACTTTCAGACCCGAATTTATTAACAGGGTGGACGAAATAATAGTATTTCATAAACTGACAAGGGAACAGATTTTCAAGATCATAGACTTAATGATCTCAAGGATTGAAAATCAACTCGAAAACCAAGGGATAGGCATTGAACTTACAAATTCTGCCAAAGAGTACCTTATTGATAAAGGTTATGATGCAGTAATGGGAGCAAGACCCATGAGGAGAACGATACAAAGTGTAATCGAGGATCCTATTTCTGAAAAAATAATAAACGGAGAGATAAAATCTGGGCAAAAAATTAAAATAAGCGCGGATGTAGGCGATATAGTGTTTGAAATCATATATTATGATAAAACGGTTTTAAAGGTATAATACTAAAAAATATGCTTAGGGTTTTAAAATTTTTGTGACGGGCTACATAATACAGGAAGCAAACCGGATTGTTTTTAGGAAGTTTTAATTTATAATTATCAAAAAAATATATCTGAGAAATAAAAAATAAAAAATTAATAATGAATACCAAAGATGAAGAATTACTTTTAAAATGCCTTAAACGGGTTGCGCCTGGAACTGATTTAAGATTGGGAATAGAATACATGCTTCAAGCAAAAACGGGCGGACTTTTAGTTTTGGGTGATTCTGAAGCTGTTTTAAAAATTACAAATGGCGGTTTTTATATCGGGTGTAATTTTACGGCAGCAAAATTATATGAACTTGGAAAGATGGACGGAGCCATAATATTAAGCTCGGATACAAAAAGAATTTTATATGCAAACACACATCTTTTTCCTAATCCTGAAATTCCGACTTCGGAAACGGGAACACGGCATATTACTGCCGAAAGAGCTGCAAAACAAACGAAAGAATTAATTATCTCGATATCACAAAAAAGAGATGTCGTTACTTTATATATCGATGATATAAAATATATTCTTGAAGAGCCAAGAATTATTTTGTCAAAAGCAAACCAAGCAATCCAGACATTGGAAAAGTTTAAAAACGGTCTAAATCATTTATTTCTTAATCTAACAGTAAGAGAGCTTGAAGGTATTACCACGCTTTATGATGTCGCAAGTATATTTCAACGAGCAATAATTGTACGCAAAACCGTTAAGGAAGTTAACAAATATATTACCGAGCTTGGTTCTGATGGAAGACTTCTTCTTATGCAGACCGAAGAATTAATGGATAATGTTGAAGATGATTATATTAAAATTGTAAAAGATTATGTAAAAGGCGATGCAAAAACAGACATTTCAAAATTGAAAGAAAAAATATTGAATATCGAATCTGATGAAATCATAGAGCTTGAAACTATCTCAAAGATTTTGGGATATGAGGTTCAGGAAAATTTGATAGAATTTAACGTTCAGCCCAGAGGATATAGAATTATTTCAGAGGTGATGAGGCTCCCGCAAGTTTTAATAACTAATATTATCGGAAGTTTTGGGAACCTTAAAAATATTATGAATGCAGGAGTAGACGAGCTTGCTGCTGTACCAGGTTTTGGGAAAACAAGAGCTAAGTCTTTTGTCGACAGGCTTAAAAAATATTCAGAGTATTATTTTTATAATGATATTTATAACGGAAAAGAAAGATTGGATTCAAAGATAGTTTTATAACTGAATCCAATCAAAATGGTGGTTCTTTAATGGTTTTGTTAATTTTTAGACTGGTATTCCTGATAGTTGGTGCAGGAGGCGGTTATTATATAGTTAATACATTTTTAACAGATTATCTTGGTGGAAATAATTTATTATTAATAGGACGAATTACCGGGATCATAATTTTTTCCGTTACGGGATTTTTTATTGGTGATTATACTGGTAAAAAAATTATTAAAGATGTAAGCACCGTCGATAGAAAAGTAAGAGACATACCTGGAAATAATTTAATAATAGGAGTAATCGGCCTGACAGCCGGAGTGGTGTTAGGCTTGCTTGTGTCATTGGCATTAAGGTCAATTCCATTCGTAGGACCGTTTATCCCCATACTTGTAGTAGTCGTGTTTTCTTATGTCGGTATAATGCTTTCTTTAAAAAACAAACAAATGCTTGCAAATATCTTTAAGTTTAGTAAAAGATTTAAAGAAGAAAGCGAAAATCCCCAAAAAGGTATATTAAATGTCGACAGATATGACAAAGTCTCAAAACCAAAAATTATAGACACAAGCTCAATAATTGACGGAAGAATGGCAGACATAATATTGACGGGATTTTTGGAGGGAGCTCTTATAGTGCCGGGATTTGTTGTAAATGAATTACAGCAGATAGCCGACTCGTCAGATAATTTAAAAAGAATGAGAGGAAGAACCGGTCTTGATATTTTGCATAAGCTTCAAGATAGCAAAAATTTACATATAACTATTTTCGAGAAAGATTTTACCGATATTGACAGCGTTGATTCGAAAATTATATTACTTGCCAAAGAACTTAACGGAGAAATCATTACCTGTGATTATAACCTTAATAAAGTTGCGAAATTAAAAGGTATTAATGCTTTGAATATCAACGATCTTTCGAATGCAGTCAAGATGATAATCCATCCTGGCGAAAAGATGAATATTGAAATAATCAAAGAAGGAAAAGAAAAAGATCAGGGTGTAGCATATCTTGATGACGGAACGATGATTGTCGTTGAAGGTGGTAAGGATTTGCTTGGAAAGATAGTCGAAGTTATTATTACGGGCATTTTGCAAACCTCAGCCGGTAGGATGATTTTTTCTAAAATTTCTACAAATGGAGACTAATGAATTTAGGTATTATAACGGCAGCAGGCAAAGGAACGCGCTTAAAGGCAGATATAAATAAACAGTTTATAAATTTATGCGGCAAACCTATTCTGGCGCATACGCTCAGTGTTTTTCAGAGAGCTCTGCAGATAGATGAGATTTTTGTTCTGGTACCTCAGGAGTATATCGGATATACAAAGAAAAACATTGTTGAAAAATACGGCTACACAAAAGTTACAAGAATAATAATCGGTGGCGAAACGAGGCAGGAAACAGTGGGGAATGCCCTTAAGTTTGTTCCCGAAAATTGTAACATAATTTCTGTCCATGATGGTGTAAGGCCCTTAATTTATTCGACAGACATAAATAAACTTATAGAAGTATTGATAGAATCAAATAAGAAAGATCCCAAAGTCCAGGGAGTAATTTTGGCAGCTGCCGCTTATGAAACGATCAAAAAAATTGACAGCACAGAGGGCACGGTTAAAACAATTCCACGGGAAATAGTATATCATGCTCAAACACCTCAAACTTTTTTTAAAGAAACTTTGATTAAGTCGTATATGCTTGCAGAAAATGATAATTTTACGGCGACAGATGATTCGATGTTGGTGGAAAGGGCGGGTTATAAAGTAAAATTTTTAAAGGGAAATCATGAAAATATCAAAATAACTACCCCGACCGACCTGTTCCTTGCAGAGCTAATTATTTCCAAAAACGGAATTCATTAATTTTTTGCAAGATAAACAAATATGAGCAATACGGATAAGAATGGTTATGCATTATAAAACTTAACATAGCAATAAAATAATGTTTTGGAGAAATTAAAATGAAAATAGGAATAGGCTATGACGTTCATCAACTTGTTCCAAAAAGAAAGCTTATTTTAGGTGGAGTGGAAATAAAATATGACAAAGGTTTATATGGTCATTCGGATGCGGACGTATTGGTGCATGCAATAAATGATGCGATAATAGGGGCACTCGGGCTTGGGGATATAGGAATTCATTTTCCCGATTCTGATATTTCTTACAAAGATATCTCAAGT
>JAQUMQ010000012.1 GCA_028718045.1 Actinomycetota bacterium | reverse complement strand
AAATACGAAAGTTGGGCAAAGTTATATATCCCAAAAAATCAATGCCTTGTTTTAGTTTTTTAATGCTGATTTTGCCAGGATGTAGTTGAAGTTTTAAATTGTTTCGCAGAAATTTCTGGATAATACATATTAATTTAATTAATACTTCTGGATTACTATCCAAAATTACAAAATCATCACAATACCTTAGATAATATTTGATTCTTAATTTATGTTTAATATATCGATCTAACTCATTTAAATAAATATTTGCAAATAATTGGCTTGTTAGGTTGCCAATCGGAAGTCCTTTACTGTGTAAAAATCCGGCAGGATTTTTACTCTCTCTCTCTCTCTCTCTCGATTCGTGCGTGCTGAAAAACTAACAATAATTTTGTAAATTAAATCCAAAACTTTCTTGTCTTTAATTTTCTTTTGGATTAAATTAAAAAGGATTAGATGATCTATTGAATCAAAAAACTTTTTAATATCACATTTTAATGCAAAGCAAGGTCCTTTAAAATTTAGTGATGTTTTTCTAACAAAACCATCGAGTTTGTAAACAGCTTTATGGGTTCCCTTTTGATTCCTACAAGAATATGAATGTTGAATAAATCCTTTATCAAATATTGGATAAAGTATTCTGTAAACTGCATGATGAACTATACGGTCTTTTACACAAGCTTTATGAATATGCCTTTGTTTTGGATCTATAATATAAAATGATGTATAATTTGAATGCTTGTAATTTCCTGATACTAATTCTTGATGCAATCTAAAAATTTTATCTTCAAGATTTTTTTCAAATAATTGAACATCTTTCTTTTTTCTCTTTCCGCGTCTAAATTCATAAAAACTCAAAAATAAGTTATCTAAGCTAACAATTCTATGAAAGAGGTTATTATGTCTCAAAATCAAACTCCTTTGTTTGTAAAAACCTATGATTTTTACAAACAGTATTATTCATACTCAATTAACTTTCCAAAATCTTCCAAAGAAGTATTGGGAAAAAGAATTGAAACTCTAGCATTAGAAGTATTGGAATTAGTTTGCTTGGCAGAATATGATGAAATAAATTCTAAATTAAAAAAGTTAAACAAAATAAGCAATAATATTGACCTATTAAAAGTTCTAATTCGCTTGCTTTATGAAACAAAATCTGTCAACCAAAAAAAGTATATTCTTTTAGAAGGCAATTTACAAGAAATGGGCAGAATGACGGGCGGTTGGATTAAAGATATTAAAAACAAAAATCCCGAATAATTTATTTCGGGATTTTGTCAGATACTACCGAAAGAGACGGAGCCGTAGTTCGGATTGGCATTGTCGTCATAGTTGGCATTGAGGTACAGCTCGTCGTCGTTGAGGTTGAGATACGGCACGTTGCCATTGGCATTGACCGAGCTCAAAATATGCTGATTTTCATCTAAATCTACAGAGATTTTTCTAATATTTAAATTAGGAAATTTCTCCTGAAGCAGCTCATAGCTACATTGTTATTAAGCAAGCAATTCAAATCAAATTGAATTCTTGACCTAAAAATCAACAAGGAGTATCTATTACCATAAAGTTAAATACTTCATGGTTCGAGATTCGTTTCTTTAATCCGTAAACTAAAGATAACTACACTCTATTAAAAATATAAATCATCAGCTATTTAATTGCAAATTTATTTTTTGCCAAACTTTTTATTCTTAAATGAAAAAACGGATAGTCCGCGGGTTGTGCATTTGATTGCACTGGACCATCCGTTTTGGAGTCGGGGGGGGTGTGGGAGCTGGGCTGGATTCAGCAAGGTCCCTTCGGGACCGAAATCCAAGGGACCAAGGAATCCAAGAGACCTAACTCCCGAATGAGACGGAGCCGTAGTTCGGAATGGCAGCGACGCCATAGCGGGCATTGAGGTACAGCCCGTCGTCGTAGAGGCAGAGATACGGCACGTTGCCACGGGCAGAGACCGAGCCAGGAAGATCCATGTAGATCTCGTTGAGCAGTGTCGGCTCGTAGATGAGGCCGTGGAGGCCGACGGTGAGAGTGCCAAGAGTCTCGGTGGGGTCGTGGATGGTGCGGACGTTGCAGGGTGCGTGGTTGGCGTACTTCTTGCCGAACTGAGCATGGACGATGGCGATGCCTTCGGGGGTCACGATGCCCTCGAAGTTGGTGCACTTGTCCGGGTCAGTGTAGCGACGGTCGACGGGGATGTTGGCTACCTCGCAGAGGAAGCTGGCGCGGGCGCGGAAGTCGCAGATGGCGACGTTGATGAGGCCAATCTCAACCAGCTCGAGCTTCCACTCGAAAGCCTTGATGGCCGCCATCAGGTCGTTGCGGTACTTGTCTACCACGACCTTGACCTCTGCGGGCACACCAATCTCGATGAGCTTTTCGGCTTGAAGACCGAGTACCTCAGCGAGATTCGTCGGTTCGGCGGGGCGAAACTGCAACCCCGTCGTAAGACTTGCTTGCGTGATCACGATAGACCACTCCTTCCCTTGTGTTATTCTTTCTTTTCTTCTACTTCTGTGCCTAAATAGGCAGGAATATTTTGTTATTTCGTGCGTATTTAGCCTCAGAAGAGTTTAAGATTATTGATATTATACTACTACAAATACATATAAAAGTCAACGTTTATAGGCATATTATTGATTTTTTGTCTTTTTTATATCCTCATCAATCTTAAACACTTCCCCACAATTTTTACACTTAAAGATTGGTTTTGGGGAATTTTGTTGATTAACAGAGTATTTTAAACCTTCATCAACTATATTTTGACTTTTACACTTTGGACACTTAGGCATATATTTTTTAGTGTCCTTTTGTATTTTTATGATATTTTATTATATTATTTATGCCATAGAAGTTCTATGGGTTTTTTAATTGGTTATTCTTCTTCTTGGTTTTCTCGTGTTCTTCAAGCAATTTAGAACAAGCTTCAAGATCAAATTTTGCATTAGAATATTCTAATGTTTCTTTTTCAGTCAAGCAATATTTCCTTCTGTCTTTTGATAAATTAAGATCTACCTTAGGCATTGTTGGCTTTAATGTCATGTTCCAAGAATCTTTATAGTTGCAATTGGTACAATATGAAATGTGTTTATGCTGTTTATTGTTCTTTCTTGTAACTTTGCCTAATAATACAGTATTACATTCTGGACATTTTGGTTTTTCTGGTATGTATTCTTTATTGTTTTCTAAAAATATTCTGTAAGATCTACAATTTGGACAAACAAAAAAGAATTTAATATGTAATTTGTCTGAATCAAGCTGCTCATAGAGTTCTTTAATATCGTACTTCATAGGAATAGAACAATTTAGACAAGTTGGAAAGAACTTAGGTTCTTTTTTGAGCATTTTATCTTTTTTCTCGTCATACTCCATCCATTTTGAAATTGTCTCATCTTTATTTATTGCTCTTTCGCCCTTGGTGATATAGAGAAGAACATTTTTAACAATCTTAGAAGCTTGAGATTGATTTTTAGGTCTTTTGGTAATCCGCCTACATTCTTCAATTGTATTTTTATCATAACGATCGATATAATGTTGTTTGGGTTTGAGGTGGGTCATTGTTTTTTACTTTTTTCAACATCAAAATTATATAGGCTTTTAAAATATTCTAAGGATTGCATACCATCGTTTTCAATTAAGTTGTCATATCGTCTTTTGAATTTCTCGGCTAAAGTTGGATCTGAATCCAAATCTTTTTCATAATCCCTAAAGGCTTTAACAGAAATCTTATAGAAGAATGGCACGTTTAAATGTAAGAGTTTTGTAGATTTATCTTCCAGTATTAAATGTTCAACTGTAAAATCCATTGCAACTCCTGATAGTTTTGGAGACCATTGATGTGATAAGCCATTTCTGAATACATTATAAAATTGTTTACAGAGTTTTTCATCAGATAATGCTAAACTATATTTACCAAAATACTTGCAGATAAATTTTGCTATTTCCGATTGTTCAGCTTTTTTGCCCATCCAAAAACCTGCTAAAAAATCTATTACAGAAAAAATAGTTAAAGCTGCTGTAAAATTTAACCCACCTTTAAATTCTTTAATTCCACATTGTTTGAGTTTAGATACGAATAAACAACTTTCTAAATCATCACAGAAGAAAGCCCAAACCTGTTGTCTAAAAACATCATCATGTAGACTCATATAGTTTATTTTAATATTTTAAATCCATCATTATAATTTTCGTCGACTATGAAAACATTTTGTTGCTTTGACCCCTGAGAATCTGTGTAAGAAATAATGATTTGAAAAGGTTCGGCATACGAACGATCTTCATTATTAAATTCTCTATTACGATTACTTCCTAATTGCCAACCTTCATAGCGAAGCTGGGTACTTCCACTCGGTCCAATTGAAGTAACATTTCTTAATCTTGGCAACTCTTTACTGCATGTTGATTCGACTTCAATTAATAAATCTCTTGCAGAACCATTGCCGTCATTAACGATCTGTAAATCTGTATAGGTATTATATAAGAATTCTTTATCAGCTTTCATTTGTTTAAAGTAATTATCTCTGCCCAAATCATTCCATTGAATTCTTAGTACTGGATCTTTATTAAGCTTCCACATTTTGTATGTTATATAGGCATAGTATGACGCTGCTTCAAATGCTAAGAGTAATAGAAAATTTTGGAAAGCTCCCGGATTTATAAATAATTTAGTCTTCCATAAATAGGATTTTAAATCAATGAAAGACAAAATGGCTATAATAATTAAACATATTATTAACCAATTTTTGGAAAGAAATACAAATAATTTATTCAAACATTTTTTCATAGACTAGTCCCTTAAAAACATATTTTTATCTTTAGACCAAACATAGATTCTGTATACTGACGCTAGAACATAATTCGTATTAAAATCTCTGTCGCTTGTAATAATGTCCATATAGCCATCGTCGTTAAAATCTTTAAGTTCAACACTTGATCCATAAAAATAGCAATTTGTAATTTCTTTTCCTAAGTTATCAGTGCTTTGATCAAAATCTTTAGTACAAATTTCTTTCAGGTTGCCTTTTTCATCAATATTAAAAACATAACCGTTAAAATGATTAGCACCAGCGGTTGTATAGATAAACACTTCGTTTTGTCCGTCTTTATCAAAATCATAGTATTTAACTTCTGTTCCGGCGGCTACAAAGTTTTTTTTGATAAGTTCTTTATCTTCCCCATTAAATTTATAGGAAATTTTAGAATCAGGGCTATCTTCTTTAATTTGAGTAAATTTAATATCGGAAATAGGAGTTGTTAGTTTTTTCTCTTTGTTTTGTTTGCCCAGAGTTAAAAACCCGATTATTATAACCAGACAAATTGTAAAAATTGGATAAAAATATTTCATATCTTAGGTTTATTAATTAACTCTGCGTTAATTGTATGTAATAAATTAATTTTTTAAACTTTAGTTATCTTCCAACAGTCCTAATTTAATCAAACTCAAACGGATTCTATTTCTTTTTTGTTTCATTTTTACTCTTTTCAGGACCAGGGTTAACTAAGTCATCGATTTCATTTAAATCAACTTCTTTATTTCCGAGCTTAAGGTTTTTCTTATTAATCCAAACAAAACCTTTTTTTGGAGTAATAACTGCCATATCGATTGGACCACCTACGCCAGGCATATCACCAGGATCCGCTTTAATACCATCGGAAAATCTCTGTATGGCAGTTGTAGTTTCTATAGCTAGCTTACAAAAATCTATAGCGTCTTGTAATGTCATTGTTCCCCATTGAATAATATATTGTAAACTATTCAATTGTTTTATAATCTCTTCGTTGCCGGATTCTTCAAAAGCTTTTTTGACAAACGGCAATAATTCTATTCTCGGGTCAAAGCCGGCTACAACGCGAGAGACAACATCCTTTTGACCGATCCAGCTTGAACCAAATTCCTTATTTTTAGATTGACTATCTAAATTTGCGCGTTCTATATTATGAGGAACTATTACGACTTTAACTTTATGTGACCCTTCTTTATTATAACCAGCAATCAAAAATTCTAAAATACCTAAGTCGATAGTTCCGTTTTGTTGAGACAAATGATTAACAAAATAAGAAAACTTAATTTCATTATTTGTTCTATCCAATTTCACATTTGAAAAACCTTTGCTAATAAAATCTGCTTTGATTTGTTTTTCTGTTTCTTCCGCATATTTTGTATAATGATCTCCAAAAAAAGATAAAATTTTTTCTGATATCTGATCAATATTAAGTTTTTGTAAATCGACAGAATCACAAAAATCAACAACAAAATTACTGATATTTTTTGGGACTCCATTTTCAGGTAAAAAAGCTAGGCCAGCTACGATTATTCCAACTTGATCAGACAGTTTGAATATTTTAGATGCCGAATCTGATCCAATTCTAGCCATTCCTTTTTGATTTCGATAAGATTGTCGGCTATCAGCTGCTAATACCATACCCTCAGTAGTTGTTGCATTAATACCTAATGACATAATTACTCCTTTAGCCCTCCATTAATAATTTAAATTAACCTTTTTGTTTTTGTTGATTTTTTTCTTTTTAACACGAGCAATATTATTTTTAGTAAATTCTATCGGCCCAATTTTCTTATCATTAAATAATCTACCTAAAACTTTTGCCATTTTTGCTCCTTTATTTTAATTTAGGTTTTTTTATGACTTGGATTACCCGTCCGCTAACAATATATTGATCAATTTCATTTGCATCAATATATATAGGAGGATAATTCTTTGTTGATTCTTGCATTAGGGCTATTTGTCCAGAATCTTTATCTTGATAAAATTTTTTAATATTTGCTAAACCATCTAAAACAGAAACAACATAAAAACCATTTTCTGGTTTTTTAACACTTCCATCAACAATTACAAAATCGCCATCTTCAATATTATTGCCTTTAATATTAGCTCTGTTCATGGAATCGCCAGAAGCTTCAACAATGAATAAATCTTTTAAATTACCAATTCCACTCAAAAGTTTCTTGGATATTTTTAAATAACCTTCAACGTAATCATCGGCAAAACAAGATGCTTGACCACAGTTTGCAGACCCATAAATTGGCAAGGATAATAATCCGGTTTTTGAATGTAGTTGATCTGATAATAAAATTAACCTTTTTGTTTTAGGGTCATACCTCAATATGTTTTTCTTCTCAAGTTGACCGAGGTGGTGTTTAATTTTTTGTGGGTGATCAGCACCTGTTAATTTTCCAAGAATCCTTAAAGAAGGAATTGGAATTCCTTGTTTTGCAATTGAAATAATTTGTTTTTGTATTTTATGCATATACACCTCCATAAACATATTATCATAAATACTTGAAACCCGTCAAGCGGTTGCATTATATTGATTTTTATATTATAATGGTCATAAATAAAAACGAAAGGGGGTGAGAAAAGTGTACAGAATATTAATTTCTTATGATTTGATAAGACCAAACAAAGATTATCAAAACTTATACGATTACCTGAAAAGAACTGGAACGTGGGCTAAGCCATTAGAATCTGTATGGATAATTAAAACAGATAAAACTTGTGAACAAGTAATTAATGAAATTGAAAAACATGTTGATGAAAATGACAAAGTATTAGCCATTAACATAAGCAATGATACGATAACTTGGTTAAATCTATCACAGAATGTATCAGATTGGTTACAGAATTAGTAATTGATCTTATCTAAAGCAGGCTATTTAGCCTGCTTTTCGTTTTATAATCATTATTTTGTATCTTTTTTCAACAATTTTTATTCCGTTCAATGTCCTTTAGTATTTGATCTTTGGTCCTATAATCTCCAGGGTACACAATATTACTATCATAGATGGGCATAGTTAATTCAATGTCTATCTTATCATCGTATTCGAAAGTGTTTAAGATATTGGTCAAATCACAATACCTATCTGATGGTTTGGAATCTACCTGAAAGACATATCCAAAAGGAATTGTAGTTAATTCCGATAAGAGCGTGACATTTTTTCCTTCTATTAGGGCTGACAAACCTATATATTTACTAAGTTTACTTGCATTAACATACATACCAACAGCATACTTATTCAAATTAATATTTTTAGATAATTTTGTCATCATTAGCTCTCTCAGCTTGATGTCTGTGTCCAAAAAATCAGGGTTATTGATCGACATAAACATTACCAAGATTTGTTTTACAACTCTGATTGGGTAAATATCATTTAATTTAATCGTGACCGAGCTATTTACTACTGGTTTTTTTTGAATCAGCTGATTATATGATTTTTTTACAAAATCAATATAAGATTTTGCGTACCAAGCTCCAGTGTTGCTATTGCATTCGACACATAAAGTAGTTCCACCAATACCATTTTGGTGCTCATTGCCTTTAAGGCCATTGAAATCCCATGGCAAACCATCTTTTGCAATAAGTTGGTCACCTTGAAACAATTTAGCATTGGACGCGTTATATGCTTTCTGGGGAGGCACATGTTCCAAGGAAAGCTTGTTGACATTGCCGCACAAGTGGCATTTTCCTATTTTAGTGCTTCGATCCATTTATCTCCTCAACAATCTTTATTTCTTCCGGTGTTAAACCGTAAAGCTCATAGACCAACTGATCGATTTGGTTTTCATATATCTTAACCTGTTCTTGTTTTTCTTGATTATCTAAATAATCATTAGATTTAGTAATTGCCAAAATTTTATCAACGATTTCAATGAATGGTTTTTTGTCATTCGGAATTTTAATTGGTAGCATGTCCATATAAATTTTCTTAAACCTTAAAAAATCCCCCCTGACAGTGCTAGAAATAGAACGGTAGAATGACTCTATTAAGTAAGAATTTAATACCGCCAGCAGGAATAAATCATCTTTTGGTATACAGAATATGGTTGCATCGATGTATGCTCCGGTCTCATCAAGTGTAAATTCACATTTGCTTGCTATGTCTGTAGATATAATTTTCGCCCCTTCGTAATAATTGTATATACCTGTCTGTGGCTGCTGTAACTCATACCATTCATGATTATCGCTAGTTGCTCTTTTTAGCAACTTATCCTTGAATTTCAACAAGTAATCCTTAACGGTCGGATACTTATTGATATCTATTCCATGATAGGTGAACAAAATATATAAATTAGTGCCACTGATCCATCTTTTGGCATCTCTTCCCTTAAGATAAGGTTTTATTATCTCTGCTGCAACAGGATTTTTTTTAATAATCCTTTTTTTAGTAATCTCATTTATAATAAATGCCTCATTTAAACCGGTTACTATGCCCCTATAAAATTGACCGCCGGTATATTCACTTAGCAATATTGAACCACCCTGCATCTTTTCCCATATTTCTGCAAGTTCCGAATTGTCAAAAGACCATAGTCCATTCTTTAGGTAATCACTATCAAATTTATGGAACTTTTCCTCATTAAGAAAATCAATAATATTATCTGTTTTAATAAAATCAAAGGTATATTTTTGGTCAACAGTTTTCTTTATGATCAAAACAGCCGGATAGGTGGTGGCATCAAAAATAGGAGTGTCACCAAAATCGATAATTTTTAGTAGCATAGTTTTCGATTTAAGATATTTCCGTATTTGGTCGCCATAACCAGCCCTAAAAAATTTATTCGGGGATATGTATGCAAGAATTCCTTTCTGTTTTAATAACCTAATTCCTCTTTCATAAAAAACCACATAGATATCAGCTCTACCTAAATATGTTTCATATTCCCTCGTCAGTGCGGCTTTATCTTGATTATTAATATTTACATGACTAATATACGGCGGGTTAGCTATTACTATATCAAAACCAGGGTTATCTTTATTAAACACTTCTCCAAAATGAAGCTTCCATGGGAAAAATGGTCGCAGATGATCTTTTTTCCATTTGTCTAAGGTTTCCTTAACCGCTAATATTTTTTCTGTGTTCTTTAAAATTTTGTTACTATCGTTCGGAGAGTTTTTAATTTGAGATTCGTTGTTTTGAATTTCTTCTTGGCATTTACTTTGAATCAATTCGTCTTCTATGTTATCAATTTTTCTTTTAAGCCTTTTTTTAATTTCCAGGTCAGAAGCGTTGAAGAATTCAGTATGAAGTTTTTCTAACTGTTCGGCCAGTGTTTCACTTTTATCAAAAAACAATTTGTTCTGAATTTGAGATTGAAATAAGCTTTTGGTTTCTTTTGTTCTACGATCAATCTTTTTGTCTCTATTAAAGTTAAAATTTATTTGACTGTCGCCAACAACTAGATTCTCAAGAAGGCTGTTTCCTTGCATAATTTTATAATCAAGATTAGGTAAGGGTTCTATCTCGTCAATGTCTTCATCAACAACAAGCGAAAGCCATAATCTGAGTTTCGCAATGTCAACAGCTCCCGGATCTATATCAACTCCGTAAATGCAGTTTTCAATTGTTTGTTTTTTTAGTTTGTATTCAGAAATCTTATTATTCGAGACAAAATGCATCATTTCTCTAATCTGAACTATCAACTGTAGCATCCCAATTAAAAATGCGCCGGAACCACACGCTGGATCAACGACTTTTATTTGCTCAAGAGCTTTATCTACTTCTTTAGCAAGCTCCGGATTAATGCCTAATTGTCGCGGTTTGTCTAAATCAAAAAACCCTAACAAGGATTTCGCGTCTTTGACTTGAGTGTTGGTGTTTAAAAAGTTTATTAAACTCTCTTGGCACATATAATGGACTATTTCGCGTGGAGTATAAAAAGCACCTTGTCCTTTTCTAATATTATCTTCAAGCAAGTTTTCAAAAACTTTCCCAAGCATTTCCGGGTCAACAGATATATCTTGATCGTCAGGGGTATTTTCATCAATCGTAAAATTGTATAGATCAAAGATATCTAAAATACCATTTTCATTGTTAGAAAAAATTTCATTTGGGATATGAACAAACTCATTTTGCCAATTGTAATTGTTTATCGGTTCGAAAAGACCACCATTTAAAAAAGGAATCTGACATTCAAATATGCTTCTATAAAAGCTACCAGCCATATCTGGTTTTCTATTTAAGCAATCATAAAAAAGTGGCTCTAAATAATCATTAAAGAAACTTTGCTTATTGGTTTGGCACTTATTAAAAAGAGTTCGTAAAAAAGTTTTGTCACCTTTGGAAATATGTTCGCCCTTTTCTGCTCCGAGCCAACCTTTTTTCTGCAAAAAATATATAAATACAATTTGTCCAAGAATCTTTTTAGCAAAGATTTCTAATTGAATACCATTTTGAGATGCAAAAGCTTTAAAAGCATGATCATTTTCCAAAAAATTCAGTAATTTAATATAAAGTTGCTTGTATTGATTAAAAAATTCCTTAGTGACAATTTCGACTGAAAATCTTGATAACAAATCATCAAAACCCTTAACTTCCCCTTTTTTAATTAAAAAACTTTCAGGGGTTTTGGTTTTGGCGTCCGGACCAAGATAAAAAGAATATCTTCTCGGATTTGAAAACTCAGTTTTTATCTTCTTGCCAGTATCCCAAGATGATTGAAAAGTAATTAAAGATAAGCGATAATTTTGAGTTTTCGGATTTCTAAAAATAACTAAAGATCTTCTCGAGGCGTAAGAATGCATCAACCTAAAAGCTTCTTTTGACAAAGTTACGCGTGGATCGTTTTCACTTTTATGATTAATTTCATAAATTTTTAGATCAAGGGATTTGCACTCACCAAGTTTTGCAACTTTTTCTATAAATTTAAAAGAATAGTCGTTATTTAGTTCTTCTTGGTCAGTTTCAAAATCGTCAGGTAAAAAACTTTTTAAAAACTGAACAAAATTATCTTTTTGATAGGTTTGTTTAAAATCCATAGTTTTATCATTCCAATTCCTCCGCCAAAATCAAGCTTTCTTCTCCTTCGTCGATGTTTTCAGCTGTTTCGCGAATTTCCATTAGATATTTATGCGGAACGTTTTGTATTAAATTTTCAACATCTTCTTTGAATGTTTCCTTGGAAATAGCACGAATCTCTTTAGCCACTCTTTGAGGAACAGCATCAAGCTCTTTTACAACAAATTTTAGATCTTCAAAATATTCTTTCTTCTCTGGCATTAAAGAAATAAGTTCATCAATTTTTTCTATTGCTTTAACTACACCAATATCTTTAGCTACTTCTTTTTTTCTAGAAAATAAATTGTTTTTAACATTCTCATAGATATCTTCAAATTGTTCACTAACTTCTCGCGCTTTTTCTTGTTCGCTGGATTCAAATAATCTAATGGCTTCTGGCGTAGTAATTGAGCTAACTTCTGCTTGGTCAATCCCAAATTTAAATGAATAATCATTGCCTTTTCGACCAAAAACTATAACACCGCTTGTTTCTTTGCCCGAACGTCTTATTCTAGTCCTCTTTGGTAAATCCAAAGACTGGCGAATCAACTCGGGATTACTGGAATTTATAGCATCGAGTAAATTTCTATATTTTGAATCCCAAGAAAGCTCATTTTCTTTTTCCATTCCGTCAAGAAATTCTTTGCTATAAAAAGACTGAAGTTCTTCATCGGATGTTAGAACCATCGTATCTTCACCAAGGAGCGCCTGGATAACTGCAATTTTTAGAGTTGAAATTTGTTTTACTCTTGTTGCCGCTTCTCCAGTAATAGTTGGAAAAAAGTTATAGATAAATAATTGATCAAACACTTTTTTATTAATTCTATTAATTCTACCTACACGCTGAATTACTCTTGTTGGATTGTAAGGGATATCATAATTAAAAATAGTCCCAGCCCTATGCAAATTATATCCTTCTGATATCGCATCAGTAGCAATTAATATATCATAATCATTTTTTTGACTCTGATATCCAGCATCAAAGTTTTCTCTTATAATTTCAGTATTTTTCTTACTTGCATCACTTGCAGAATACTTAAATGCCCTAAATTGGTCTTTAAGTTGGTTATATAAATAATCAGCTGTATCAGAATATTCCGTAAAAACAACTATTTTTCTATTTTTATTTGTGATGAGTTGAGATTTAATTATTTCAATGAAATGATTTATCTTCGGATCATTGATTGGCTCAACTTTGGCCCATTCATTACGGATTTCATTTAATAGTTTAATATCATTTTTTAAATCTTGCTCAAATTTAATGTTTAAATCTTTTGAATTAACAAACTCTAGTCCTTTATCAATAAATCCCTGTAGTTGTTCTTCGTAATTAATATCGTCGAGTTGACTTATTGAATCATCGCCAATATCATCAAATAAGCTTTCTACATCAGGAAGATTACCTTTTTTGTAGATTGGAACCTTGCCACGCTCGTACCATTTTAGAATTGATTCAGACGAATTAATCATATTCTTTAAAGTTGCATTAAAAGCATAAATTGAGCTTTCAAATCTTCTAACCAACAATCTTTTCATAAACTCAGCAATATTTGACTGGGTTTTCTTTAATAGATTTGCATCAGTATTAAATTCTCTAGCAAGTCTTTCTACCTCTTTATCTGATTCGAGATAGCTCGTCGGCTTATATCGTGCTCCGACAAAACCAGAATCAGATGTATTTGGAGCAATTGTTTCAAGTGTTTTCTCATAAATACTTCCTAATTGACCGAGGTCATATTCTAAACACACAGGCGGATTCACTTCTGGGAATGCTATCCCTTGTTTATCCAAATCCTCCTTATATGATTTAATTGCTGCCAAATCTAATCTTGATCGTCGAATTACGAGCGGTGAAAGAAGATCACGAATTTGATCGGCTAAATTGTTAATACGATTTTTAAGATCTTCTCGGTTGATGGAACCATCTTTTTGAAGTTTTTTAATCTCTTTATATTCCTTAATTAATGATTTAAATCTTATACTCAAACTATCAATTGTTTGAATTGTGGATTTTGCAGGAATTTGGAATAACTTTATCATTGAAAAAATATCTTTTG
Organism: Actinomycetota bacterium; assembly: GCA_028718045.1. Classification (GTDB taxonomy): domain Bacteria; phylum Actinomycetota; class Humimicrobiia; order Humimicrobiales; family Humimicrobiaceae; genus JAMDDL01. Next base: position 628 of record JAQUMQ010000012.1, on the reverse strand, counting down.
GATCATTATTAAAAGGTGTGGCAGTTAAAAGCATTATTTTATTACCTTGGCAAAGACGATGCAACAGGGCGTAATCGGCAGTTTCTTCATTTCTGTATTTATGAGCTTCGTCAATTATTATCAGCTTTTCCGAATCTCCTTCGCTTTCATTTAATGCCTGTTCAATCATTCCGCTACTATAAACTTTGGCGTTAAATTTAAAATCATAACGATAATCATCCCATTGTTTCACGAGATGCGGAGGAGCAATAACAACTACATCCAACTCCATATTATGTGCAATTGTTGACGCAACAATACTTTTACCAAGCCCTACAACATCAGCAATAATTACGCCATTATGCCTGGAAAGAATATTAATCGATTGTTGGACAGCATCAATTTGATATTTTAAGTTTGAAAAACGATCTTTGGTAATCTCTTGCGGCAGTTTAATCCCTTCATTATTTTCAATTGAAAAATATTCTTTTAGAACTCTCAGATAAACTGCATATGGCGATGGAACTTTATCAACCCAAATTTTATCAATTACCTCTGTTTGAAATTCTTCATAGTTATCTTTGCTAACTAATGGAATTGATTCTTCCCATTCTTCATCAAAAATTGTTTTTTAAGATTCATATTTTTC
>JAQUMQ010000011.1 GCA_028718045.1 Actinomycetota bacterium | reverse complement strand
AAAATTTAAAAAGTCAATTGGCTTTATATTTGCCGCAATCTCGTTAAAGGTAAACTCGTCAACAAGATAACTTACTCTGGTCTTTGCATCAAGCACGTAATGATGGCCACAATAATGGCAAATTTTGAAATTTTTAAGAAAAATTTCTAGATTTAACATTTTATTACATGCTTCGCACTTAAAATCCGCCATATTTAAAGAATCCTCAAAATAAAAAATAATATTAGTAATCAAATTTTTTAAATGCAATTGTCACATTGTGTCCACCGAATCCCATTGAATTCTTTAATGCTACATTTATTTTCTTACTTATAAAATTATTGGGTGTGTAATTCAAATCACAATTTTCATCAGGATTAAAATAATTAATGGTAGGCGGTATTTTCTCGTTTTTAATTGCCAGAATCGTTGCAACGGATTCGACGCCACCCGCAGCCCCCAGGCAATGTCCATGCATTGACTTCGTTGAGCTAATATTTAACTTATAAGCATGGTCTTGAAAATATTTTTTTATTGCATTGGTTTCGACAAGATCATTTAGAGGAGTTGAAGTTCCGTGTGCGTTTATATAATCAACTTCCTCTTTTTCAATTCCGGCTTCCTTAAGACAATTTTCCATGCATCTCATTACGTTTATTCCAGACTCCTCGAGAGCTGTGATATGAAAGGCTTCACCGGAAAGCCCGTAACCTACTATTTCGGCATAAATATGGGCATCTCTTTTCATTGCATGGGTTAATTCTTCCAATATCAATATGCCGCTTCCCTCTCCCATCACAAATCCGTCTCTGTCTTTCTCGAATGGCCTCGAAGCTTTCTTTGGTTCATCATTTCTGATAGACAGGGCATGCATAGATGAAAAACCGGCCATACCAAGCGGCGTTATCGCTGCTTCGCTTCCTCCGGCTATCATGATGTTTGCCGCTCCTCTTTTAATAACTTCAAATGAATCTCCTATTGCATTAGAACTTGCTGCACAGGCCGTTGTTATGGTACTTATTGGACCTTTCGCACCGGTAAGAATGGACACTTGCGCGGAAGCCATATTGCATATCATCATAGGTACAAGAAACGGGCTAACCCTGTCGGCGCCTTTCTCAAGAAGTCTTTGGTTTTGCTCTTCGATCGTTGCAAGTCCTCCGACTCCGCTTCCTATAAAAACCCCTATATCATTGCAATTTGATTCGTTTATTTTCAGTTTACTGTCTTCAAGCGCCATAAGTGAAGCAGCTACGGCAAACTGTGAAAACCTATCCATTCTTTTAGATTCTTTGGCATTCATATAATCTTGAGGATCGAAATTATTTACCTGTCCGGCAATTTTTGAATCTATTTTTTCGGTATCAAAACTTTCTATTTTCGAAATTCCTGATTTTCCAGCCAAAAGATTGTTCCAAAACTCAGATATCGAAAGACCGATACTGTTTACGGTACCCATGCCTGTTATCACTACTCTTGCACTGCCTTTTGATCTATTCATCATTATATACCCATGCCTCCGTCCAAATTTATTACGGTCCCCGTTATATATGCCGAATCCTCCGATGCAAGAAACAACGCAGTTTTTGCCACATCTTCGACCGTTCCAAGCTTACCGTTTGGTATCATTGATATTATTTTTTCCTTGAATTTTTCGTTTATTTTCTCGGTCATTTCGGTTTCTATGAAGCCTGGTGCAATTGCATTTACATTGATGTTTCTGCTCGCCAGCTCTTTAGCTAAGGACTTGGTAAGACCTATGACTCCCGCTTTTGAAGCAGAGTAATTACATTGTCCTATGTTTCCTCTTATACCGATCACCGAAGACATGTTTACGATCTTTCCGCTTTTTTGCCGAACCATGTGCCTCGATACATGTTTTGAACAAATAAAAGTCCCTGTCAGATTTACATCGACAACTCTTCCCCATTCCTCAAGACTCATTCTCAAAATCAAATTATCGCAAGTAATCCCGGCATTATTTATTAAAATATCGATTCTGCCAAATTTTTTTATTATTTTTTCCACTATACTTTCCACGGATTTTTCATCTGTAACATTTACCTTAAAAAAATATGCTTTTGGGTATTCGGGATCCTGATTTAATTCATTTAGCGTCTTTAAAGCTTTATCTTCATCCAGGTCAAAAAAGCAAACAATAGCGCCTTCTTGTATAAAATAACTGCATATTTCCTTTCCTATACCCCTTGCTCCACCCGTTACTATACAAATTTTTTCTTTAAGTCTCATATTTAATTCACCACTTATTAAACTAACGAACTGTTTGATTTATAAAAAAATGATTTAAAAATTTTTTTAAATCATTTATGTCAGACATCCTATCCGTATTAAAAATAAATATCTTCTTGTTATTTTTTTCGGAAATTCTTTTTACGAGTCCGGACAAAACCTTACCGGGACCGATTTCTATAAAAATATCAACCTCTTCTTCAAATATCAGATATTCGATTGTCTTTACCCAGTTTATCCTGCTTGTAAGTTGATTTTTTAAAACAGAACCCAACTCTTCCTTTCCTCGATAGCCCAACGAAGTTGCAGAGTAAAAATTAATACACGGATTATTGAGATTCATATTTTTTATATAATTTTCCATATTTATCGCAACCGACTTCATTAAAGGTGTGTGTGAAGCGATTTTTACTTTAAGCGGAATAATTTTTCTTATCCCTTTTCCTTTTAAAAATTCTATGGCATTTTCCATATCGTTGCGAATACCGCTTATTACAATTTGGTTGTAGTCATTGTAATTTGCAACAAAAACTTCTTTGCCATATTCTTTTTTGAAATCACTTAAAACGCTTTCTATTGCGTTCAAATCTGTTCCCAAAACGGCAGCCATCATACCACTCATGTCTTCATTAATTTCAGCCATTAATCTGCCCCTTTTATTTACAAGTTCAAGTCCTTCGACAAAATCAAAACATCTGCTTGCATAAAGCGCACTGTAATCACCTAAACTATGACCTGTTAAGGCAAAAACGTCATTTTTTTTAAAAAAACAGTTTTTAAAAAGATAATCATTTATGAGCGCACTTAATGTATAAATCGAAACCTGACTGTAAAGGGTATTTTCAAGTTTAAAACCCAAGTCGTTTTTATCAAAAATTATCGCAAGAAGATCTTCCTGCATCATATCGGAAGCTAAATTAAAATAGCTTTTAAAATCATCCATGCAGCTAAGGTAGTCCGAACCCATACCAATATATTGAGATCCCTGACCGGGATACATCAGAACGATTTTACCTCTTTTGTTATCCATTTTTATTGCTTACCTTTCACGTAAAAAAACGATTTAAACAATTGAAAAAAGAACTTCTGCATTGCATGCCGTTTCTTTACCGACCTTTATTTGACCAACGCCTTTGCCGACATTAAGCTTTAAATTCGTGATTTTTACTTCGATATCAAGAAGATCCCCCGGTTTTACTATCTTTTTAAATCTTGCTTTTTCTATTCCCGCAAAAAGCACAATTTTGCCTTTGAATTTTTCAATGGTAAGTACTATTACTGCTCCAACTTGGGCTAAAACCTCAACGAGAATCACACCGGGCATAATAGGATTGCCGGGAAAATGACCTTTGAAATAATATTCATCTTTGCTTACATATTTTAAACCTTTAGCATATTCGCCAGGAACGAAATCAGTGACTTCATCAATAAAAAGAAATGGGTGCCTGTGAGGTAAAATCTTCTCAATTTCATTTCTGTTTAATTTATTCAATTTTTCTCTCTTTCAGTGTAAATGATTTTATAAAATGCTTTGTACTTTTCTGACGATAGCTTTTTTTTATAGTTTCAGCTTAAATAAACTTGATGAAGGAGTTATATATATTGTTTTTGAAATTATAAAATAAAAATTTTAAAATCATAAAAAAGACTTTATCAGGATTTAAAATATTATTTTTCCGGGCTTTATGAAAAATAGTGGATAAAAATAAATAACCAATATAATCCAAGCTAACAAAAATATGAAATGAAACATTTTGACAAGAAAAAATTTTCAGCTCTTTGCAAAACCGAATATTGCGGAAAAAAAATATTATATTTTAAAAGCATAAGCTCTACAAACGAACATGCGGTTAAGCTAGAAGATAAAGCTGTAAAATTAAAAAAAACAGACGTTTTTTTAAAAAATCTAAACGGAACCTTGATTATTTCGGAAGTTCAATCAAAAGGCAGGGGAAGAAATCATAAAAGCTGGTTTTCTCCACCCGGCGGTTTATGGTTTACGTTGATACTTGTTTTAAAACTAAAACCTTCTGATATCGACAAAGCCAATATGATAATGGCGATATCAATATTAGAGGTATTAAAAAATAAATATGGCATTAATATAAAAATCAAATGGCCTAATGATTTGTATTATGAAAACCATAAAAAGCACAATAAGGTTTGCGGAATATTATCGGAATTAAATTGCCATAAATCGGCTTCGTTTTTAAATATCGGAGCGGGCTTAAACGCAAATAATACGTTTGTTAATCTTTCGGAAAAAGAAAACAATTTAATCAGCAATGCAATTTCATTAAAAGAAATATTAAAAAGAGATATCGACAGAGAACATATTCTTGCAAACATTATGGAAAATTTCGAAAAAAATTATGACAGATACCTGCAATTTCATGATTTGAAAAGTATTTTTTCAAAAATCGAAAATTCGATTTCAATTTAAAACCTTTTAATATTACATCAAAAATTTTATAAACCTTCGGATTGAAACCAAATAAAATAGCAAGCGTCTTTTCATTTTGAAATCAGGTCCGACTAAATATGCGTAATTTTTATTTATTTTGGATACAAAAGATTATGATTTAAAAATAATTTTTATAAAAATTTGATCAGGAAAACAAATATGAAAACACATGAAAGTATATCGACAGTCAAATTAAACACAATCTTTATTGATAAGAACAATATAGTTTTTAAATTAATTTTTGCCTTGGCTTTTGTATTGGCAATGGCTGCGTCCGCAAATATTTTTATTTATACAGCCATATCCCCGGTTCCTATAACCTTGCAGACAATTACTGTTTTATTATCAGGAATATTTTTAGGCAGTAGATTTGCCTTAATGAGTCAGACTGCTTATTTACTGATTGGAATTATAGGTTTTCCGGTTTTTGCAGGATTTAGAAGCGGCCCAGTTGCAATAACGGGTGTAACAGGCGGTTATTTGCTGGGCTTTGTTTTCGCGGCTTACATAACCGGTTATATTTTTGAAAATTTCGAAAACATTGTGAAAGAAAAAACATATCTGATTATTGCTGCTTGCATGAGCGGATTATTTATCATTTACTTTTTGGGATACGTTCATTTATTTGGGTTGCTATATTCCGGTTGCCGTCAAGCAGCATTCAAAACTTTAGCTTTAAAAGTATTTGATATCGCTGTCAAACCTTTTGTCACAATCGAACTTATAAAACTTTTTATAGCTGTTGATTCCGTCTTGATCTGGAAAGCAAATATAACAAAAAACGTGACAAAAAACCATAAAAAATATATCCGATAAACATGATTTTTATACTTTAAACTTCATGATAATCAAACCAACTTATTTAAAAACATGAGAAAAATTAAAATTACGGATACCACGATAAGGGACATGTTCCAAAATTCGAATCCCGAAATCATAAACATCAAAAATTTTGACTATATTCTAAAGTTGATAGACGAAGCAGGTTTTGAAAGTCTTGAAGTTTGGGGAGGAGCCAGTTTTGAAAGAATGCTTTCAAATAATTTTAATAAATCTCCTTGGGAAATATTATCGTATATCAAATCAAAAATATCCGTTACTCCTCTACAGGCGTCTATAGGAGCAAGAAATCTCGTCGATTTCGATTATTATCCAAAGGACATAATCAGAAAATTTATCAGAATTTCATCAAAAAATGGAATTTCGGCATTCAGTGTATATGATGCTTTAAATGACATCGAAAATCTTAAATTCACCATCGAAGAAGTATTAAAAAACAACTTAAAATGCCAGGGTGCAATCATATATGACTCAAATAAAAAAGAAGAGTTTTATATTGAATTCGTTGCGAAACTGCAAAGCATGGGTTGCGATAGTGTTTGCATCAAAGACACGGAATCGATTCTTATTCCGTATAAATCAAAAAAGCTTTTTATGAACCTGGGTAAAACAAGCGAATTTGATGTATTTTTGAATACTCGGAATATAAAAGGAGTTCAAGTTTTAAATTATCTCGAAGCAATTGTTAACGGATGCAGCGGAATTAATTTAAGCTTCATTCCATCGCCATATTGCAATAACAGCTTGCCTACAATTTTTCCCTTGATTTTAAGCTTAAAAAACTTTGAAATAAATCACTTGCTTAATAACGACAAAATAGATGAATTGTATGATTTAGCCAAAAAAAATATTTATCCTCATATACAAAAAAAGAATACCTTTTATATCATACCTTTCGTTGACATGGATAAAAACCTGCTTCCCGGCTGGCTAATGCTTATGCTTGAAAATCAGTTGGAAGAAATAGGCGCAATCGATAAGTTCGATTTGGTTTTTGAAGAAATACTTAAAATAAAAAAAGAAGTTGGGAATCCTTCGCTGTCTACTCCGATAGGTCAGATTATAGGGGGTCAGGCAATTTTAAACACTTTAATCAGCAATAAAAGGTGGGAGATCATAAGCGACGAAATGCAACTGCTTCTTAACGGAGTTTTTGGTAAATTACCGGATAAAATTGATGACAATATAACAGATATTCTTAAAAATTACGGAATTTCCGAAAACATACAAAGTTCAAAAAACGAACATTTATATGAAAATTGCAAATCGTATTTAAAAAAATATTCCCAGGATGAAGAACATATATTAAGTTATTGTTTTTTCCCAGACAGAACATTAAAGCTTTTAAAACAAAAAAAGAAACTCCAGTCAAACCCTTTTACGGGACCGGGAGAAAAAGAATCCGGTGATTTAACACGCGAAAAATTCAAAAATACCATAAAACCGGTAAATGAAAATAACCTTTTTAATAACGAAAACGAAATAAAATACGAAAAAGCACAATATTGCAAGGACAATAATATGACGAATTTGAATAATTTGGATATTGAAAAAATAAAAGAAATCATAGAACTTCTCGAAAACAGCAATCTTGATGAAATAAAAATTGAATCAGGCGACATCAAGTTGACTTTAAACAAAAGCGGCAATATAAAAACACAAAATCCGGCCGATAACCTTGAACTCGATAAATTAAAAAATCTTCTATATTCTATGGAAAAATCTTCGGACTTGGTTTCCGAAAATCTGACAAAGCAATCGAAAGCAACCGAAAAAAATACTTCTATTAAACCAGAAGACCCGTCAGAAAATAAAAAAAGAATCGAAATAAAATCTCCCATAGTTGGCGTTTTCTATACTTCGCCGGCTCCCGGGGAGTCTCCTTTTGTTAACGTCGGTAAAAGGATAAGAAAAGGCGATACTTTATGCATAGTTGAAGCAATGAAGCTTATGAATAAAATCAATTCCGATTATGATGGCATCGTAGAAAAAATACTGGTTTCAAATGAGGAAACTGTTGAATATGACCAGACAATGATGGTTATAAATGTCACATAAGAATATTTTTTATGGATAATATTCAAATTACAGGAACGTTAATTAATGTAAACAAAAAAATATCGAAAACCTACAAACATGTTTAAAAGAATTTTAGTTGCTAATAGAGGGGAAATAGCAGTCAGAATCATCAGAGCTTGCAAAGAACTCGGGATCGAAAGTGTGGCAGTTTATTCGACTGCTGATTCTGAATGTCTTCACGTAAAGATGGCCAATAAAAAAATCTGTATCGGTCCCCCCTCTCCGTCAAAAAGTTATTTAAATATCGGAAATATTATTACTGCAGCTAAAGTCACAAATTGTGACGCAATTCATCCCGGATACGGATTCCTTTCGGAAAATCCTCTTTTTGTTAAAGAAGTGTCGCTAAACAACATTGTGTTTATCGGACCACCGCCAGACCTTATCGATCTTGCCGGAAATAAGTCGAAGGCAATTGAAATAATGAGAAAAAATAATATTCCGGTAATTCCCGGTTCGATAAATAACGTAAAAACAGCAGAAGAGGCTTTGAAATTTGCAAAAATTATCGGCTATCCGATAATAATAAAGGCAGCTTTTGGCGGAGGTGGCCGTGGCATGAGAATCGCAAACAATAAAAACGAACTAGCAAATTTGTTTCCGATAGCAAAAGCCGAATCTAAAAATGCTTTTGGCAAAGACGAGCTTTATCTTGAAAAATTTATAACAAAACCCCGTCATATCGAATTCCAAATACTTGGCGATAATTATGGAAACATATTTACTCCAGGATCAAGAGAGTGTTCGATCCAAAGAAGGCACCAAAAACTAATCGAAGAAGCACCGGTTTTAAACCTATGCGAAAAAACTATAACTATTATGAAAAATACGGCCATAAAGGCAGCCAGATTACTTGGCTATAAAAATGCCGGTACATTTGAATTTTTGGTAGACCAAAACGAGAATTTTTACTTTATAGAAATCAATACCAGAATTCAGGTAGAGCATCCTGTTACCGAAATGGTCACGGGATTGGACCTTATAAAGGAACAAATAAAAACGGCAGCGGGTGAAAATCTATCTTCTTTAATTAAAAGTTTTGCACCGGGAAAAGAATTAAAATCAGGTTATGCTTTCGGCCATGCAATCGAACTAAGGATAAATGCCGAAGATCCACAAAATAATTTTTCACCTTCTCCGGGAATGATAACGGACTGCATTATTCCGGCGGGTCCCGGAATAAGATTCGACTCTTTTATAACACCTGGATGTGTTATAGCTCCTTACTATGATTCACTTCTTGGAAAATTAATAGCTTGGGGCAATACAAGAAACGAGGCAGTGGCAAGAGCAACAAGAGCTTTGGATGAATTTAAAATTAATGGCATCAAAACTACGATACCATTTCACTTAAAAATACTTTCAAACGAGAACTTTAAAAAAGGCGCTGTTACGACTGATTTCATCGAAGACGAGAATCTTTTATGACTTACATCTTTATGGTTTCGAGTTCTTTAATTTTTTAATTCTTTTCGATTGACAGCACATGAGTAAATTGCTATATTTTTTGGAATGTACCGGCGAATTATTAATATCGATTGATATAATTCCATAAATATTTATTCATAGGAGAGTATCATGGCAATATCTTTCGAAGAAAAAGAACTTGTTCCAAAACCACGCAAAGGTTGGCATTTAAGATGGATTTACAAACCTTTATTTTTATTTGAAGAGACTGTTAAAAAGCTGGGATTTGACTGCCGTTCCTGTGGACAATGCATTTTAAGTACTACTGGATTTGTTTGCCCCATGAGATGCCCCAAACAGCTTAGAAACGGAGCTTGCGGTGGAGCTTCAAATGGAATGTGCGAGGTAGATAATTCAAAAAAATGCGTATGGAATGAAATTTATGAAGGTGCCGATAGTCTCGACAAAATCGAACCACTTTTCAGGCTTCAAAAACCTATCGATTACAGGCTTACGAACAAATCTGCGATAGTAAACTGGCTGGACAACAGGATTGAAGGAATGCACCTTTATCTTCCCGGAAAGGGTAAACTTCTTTATCAGCTTTTCAGGGAATTATTCCATATAATAAAAGTAAGATGGAGAAAACTTATACATCATTCAAGATATTGGGAAAAACACGAAACTCATTATCTTGATGCCTAGCGATAATTTTATTGTATTTGTTCATCGCCGTTAGGTTTTATTGCATCTTTGCTTAAAACCGGTATTAAATCTATATTTTTACGATACCGGAATTCTTATTATAAGTTTTTATTATTGACTTATATATTAATTGTATTGCAATAACCGTATTTTTTTACCATTTTTATGTCCTTGCAGATATCATCCCTATATTAAAACCTTTTTTTATTGCAAGCCTGCAATTATTTTCTTAATAATGATTGTTATTTATCCGAAATTGTTGTTAAATATATATTTTGTTATGATTTAAGTAAAACGGTTCATTTGTAAATATTTATATTTTATTTATATTTGATTAACAGCATAACTTATTAAATATTGGTGAAGTAAAATGGAAATTATTGTGTGTATTAAACAAGTGCCTGGAACGTCAAAGGTTCAGGTTGACCCTGTTACCGGGGTCCTTATAAGAGATGGCATAGACACGAAAATGAATCCTTATGACCTTTTCGCACTTGAAACTGCTTTGAAATTAAGGGAACGGCATGGTGGTCATGTAAAGGTTATAAGCATGGGTCCGCCACAAGCAGTGGATGTCATCAAAGAAGCGTTTATGATGGGTGCAGATGATGGCATGCTGGTTTCCGATAGGAAATTTGCCGGTGCCGATGTTTTAGCCACTTCTTATACTCTATCACAAGGTATTAAAAAGATGGGTGATTTTGATATTATAATTACGGGAAAGCAAACAACTGACGGCGATACTGCACAAGTCGGACCAGAAATTGCAGAGTATCTTGAAATCCCTCATATCGCTAATGTATTGAGAATACTTAAAATAACCGGTAAAGATATAACCGTTGAAATGGATATGCCAAATACTATTGAAATTGCGAAGGTGAAGTTTCCATGCCTTATTTCTGTTGAAAAAGACATATTTCAGCCAAGACTGCCGTCTTTTAAGAAAAAAATGGAAACAAAAAACAAAGAAGTTAAAGTTTTATGCTTAAACGATATGGAAGACAAAAATGAAAAAAGATATGGCTTAAGTGGATCTCCGACTCAGGTCGAAAAAATATTTCCTCCGGATGAAAACACAGACAAGGAAATATGGGAAGGCAATGGAGAAGAACTTGCAGATAAAATAACGGAAAAATTAAAAGAGTTAAAATTCATATAAAAAAACTTACGAAGTTATTATTCCTATCATTAATACGCAAAAATTTTCCATTTTAAAGCAACGAACGATAAGTATTATATATTATCTAAACCTTTTAAAAAACAAACAGAGGTGTTTATAGAATGGGTAAGTTAAGAATTAATCAGAATTTGGTAAATGATGAAATAGCCAAAAAATTGATAAAAATATGTCCTTTTGGCTCAATTGAATACATAAATGGAACCCTGGATATAAATGCGGGATGCAAAATGTGCAAACTTTGCGTTAAAAAAGGACCTAAGGGTGTCATAGAGTTTATTGAAGAAGAAATTGTAAAAGTCGATAAAAATGCCTATAAAGGAATTACGGTTTACGTGGATCATGTAGAGGGAGAAATTCATCCTGTAACTTATGAACTTATAGGCAAAGCAAAAGAACTTGCTGCCAAAGTTAACTACCCTGTTTACTGTATTTTTCTCGGGTATCAGATTTTAGATAAAGCTGAAGAACTTCTTCATTATGGCATAGACGAGGTATTTATATATGACTATAAAGAACTTGAGCATTTCAGAATTGAACCATATGTATCAGCTTTCGAAGATTTTATAAATAAAATAAAACCTTCTGTTATTTTGGTAGGTGCGACTACTGTTGGACGTTCGCTTGCGCCACGAGTTGCGGCAAGGTTCAGAACAGGTCTGACCGCAGACTGTACCGTTCTTGACATAAAAGAAAATACCGATTTAATACAAATAAGACCTGCTTTCGGCGGAAATATAATGGCAAAAATTATTACGCCTAATTCAAGACCTCAACTTGCTACCGTAAGATACAAAATAATGACTGCACCCCAACGAAACGAAAAACCCGGCGGCAAGATTACCGTACGCAGTATGGACGTCAACAAATTCAAATCCAATATTGACGTCATAAAAGTTACGAAAAAAGAACCTGAGGAAAACATATCTGAAGCTGAGATAATAGTCGTTGCAGGCAGAGCAATTAAAACTCAAAAGGATATGTCTCTCGCATATGAACTTGCGCACGTTCTTGAAGGAAATTTTGCCGGAACAAGACCTATGGTAGAAGCAGGTTGGATTGATCCGAAAAGACAGATCGGACTGAGCGGAAGAACCGTAAAACCTAAACTAATCATAACTCTTGGTATATCTGGTGCAGTACAATTTACTGCAGGAATGAAAAGTGCGGATCATATTTTTGCAATAAACAAAGACCCAAAGGCAGCAATATTCAATATCGCACATTATGGAATAGTAGGAGATATTTACGAAGTCGTTCCAAAATTGATTGAAAACATTAAGAAAATAAAAGGATTAACCGGAGAACTCCCTAAATATGCGGCTCCGACATCCAGAAATTGACAAAGGGGGAAATACAAATGTTTAAAAGTTGTCTTTGCAATAAAATATATAAAAAAATAGATGACAATGACATAAAATTTTTGAAGGACTTACTGGGATGCGATAAGGTAATTTCAGGAAGCAATATCAGCGAAGACTTCAGCCATGATGAGCTTAATACCGTAAAAGCCTATCCTGAAGTTCTTGTTGAAGTCGCAAACGTTCAGCAAATATCAAGAATAATGAAATATGCTTATGATAATGACATTGCTGTAGTTGCAAGAGGTTCCGGAACAGGGCTTGTCGGAAGCTCGGTTCCGCTCCACGGGGGAATAATGCTGAACATGTCAAAGATGAACAAGATTCTTGAGATCGATGATGAAAACCTTACTCTTACCGTAGAGCCAGGAGTATTATTAATGGAAATTTCCAAGTATGTTGAGGATCACGATTTGTTTTATCCTCCTGACCCTGGTGAAATTTCAGCTACGATAGGGGGAAATATAAGTACCAATGCCGGCGGTATGAGAGCGGTAAAATACGGAGTTACAAGAGATTATGTAATGGGGCTTGAGCTTGTTCTTCCCGACGGAACAATAATAAATGTCGGCGGTAAAGTAGTAAAGGACAGTTCCGGTTATAGTATTCTTGATATAATTTGTGGTTCTGAAGGAACACTTGCGATAATAACAAAAGCTATCTTAAAACTACTGCCACTCCCGAAAAAAATTATAAGTCTTCTCGTACCCTTTCCTGACCTTGACAAGGCAATAAGCACCGTTCCGAAAATCATAAAAGCAAAAAAAATCCCTACGGCGATTGAATTCATGCAAAGAGAAGTCATAATTGCAGCAGAACAATTTCTTGGAAAAAAATTTCCTGACGACAGCGCAGATGCATATCTCCTTCTTACTTTTGACGGCAATACAAAGGAAGAAATAGAAAAAGATTATGACGTAGTTGCAAATATCTGCTTGGACGAAGGTGCATATGATGTCTTTATAACCGATACCGACGAAAGAAAAGAAGCAGTATGGTCTGCAAGAAAAGCATTCCTTGAAGCGGTAAAAGCATCCACTACCGAAATGGATGAGTGCGATGTTGTTGTGCCAAGAAATAAAGTCGCTGAATTTATAAAATATACCAATAAGCTGCAAAAAGAATTCGACATCAGGATAAGAAGCTTTGGTCATGCGGGAGACGGAAACCTTCATATTTATGTACTAAAAGATGATCTTGACGATCAAACATGGAAAGAAAAATTAGCTGCGGTATTTAATAAAATGTACGGCAAGGCTGAGAAACTTGGCGGTCTTGTTTCGGGAGAACATGGTATCGGTTATGCGAAAAAAGAATTCATCTCTGAGCAATACGGCAAAGAATACATGGAGCTTATGCTTAGGATAAAAATGGCATTTGATCCTAAAAATATTCTTAATCCTGGTAAAATTTGTGAAGGTTAGATAAAAAAAATTGACAGATATTTAAATCATACACTGTTTTGGGATTTAAATATTAAGATCTGTCTTTCAATTTTCCAAATTTTTATCTAATTTATCAATTAATTTTGCATTAAAAAATTTTTATTTAATTCAATACCGGTTTTTATACATATATATTTTTATTGAATAATTAATATTTATCAACCCGTAAATATATGGGTTTTTTAAAACCGGTGAATATATTTCGATCAGTAATCATAAAGATAAATAAGCAGCCCGTTACAATCCCTTAAATACAATGTGTCATGTTTGTTATTCCAAATAGGTTGCCGGGAATTCCAATACAATTTTTCGTCTGAGTCTATTCCTGTGCCGGAGTACAAAACAACTTCTTTTTCTGGCTTCAATTCAAAATCTTTAAATCTATAAATATTTGTACCCGCGTCTTTTAAAGTCCAGCTATTCATATTAAAAACTTCCTTTCCCACATTTTTTATGCTTACCCATTCCCCATTCAAATTTTCGGTATCTTTACCTTCGGCATCGTAATTAAGATAAACTTCGATTAATTCTTTATTAATTTTTTGCCATAAGCCTGTTTCACTTTTTCTTGCAAGCCTTTCGGCTTCGAGAAACTTATCGGCATATTTTACATCAGGCGGATATGTATATATGTTAGCAAAACCGCATCTTACCATCTTTAAATTTACAAAATATTCCGGGCAATAAACATATCTGAGAATCCTGCCATATTTGTCCTTGTCTGTTATATCTCTTTCGAGTTTGACTGGCTTGTCCAAAACAAG
>JAQUMQ010000010.1 GCA_028718045.1 Actinomycetota bacterium | reverse complement strand
AACAAGATCCTGACTTCAGAACGGGCTATATCATATTTACAAAAGGAGCGCCTGAAGAAATACTTAAAAGATGTAGCTTTATATTAAAAGACGGAAAAGTTTCGGATTTGACAAAGGAAAACATCTTGGAAATTGAGCAGCAAACAATGGATATGGCAGGAAAAGCACTTAGAAACCTTGCTTTTGCATTTAAATATGTCGATGATCTTCCTAATACCAAGAACATAATAAAGGAGGAACGCGATCTGGTCTTTTGCGGAATGGTAGGAATGATCGATCCTCCAAGACCTGAGGTATATGCAGCGATACAAAAATGCAGAAAAGCAAACATTAAAGTAATAATGGTTACAGGTGATCATCTGCTTACCGCAAAAGCAATAGGCGAAGAACTCCAGATATTAAAACCTGGGGAAAAAATAGTCGAAGGCATAACTTTAGACGAAATGACCCAGGAAGAACTTGAAAAAGAGATTGAAAATATAAGCATTTTTGCCAGGGTTTCTCCTACAAACAAGGTTAGCATAGTAGAGGCTTTGAAAAAAAACCACCATATTGTGGCAATGACCGGAGACGGCATAAACGATGCTCCTTCATTAAAAAGAGCGGATATAGGAGTTGCGATGGGAATTACCGGGACCGATGTAAGTAAGGAAGCCAGCAAAATGATCTTGACCGACGATAATTTTGCAACCATAATCAGGGCGATAAGAGAAGGGAGAGTCATTTTTGACAATCTAAAAAAATTTATTCTCTTTCTTCTTTCGTGCAATATATCCGAAGTTTTGCTTATGTTTATTTCGATAACTTTAGGAAGTTTCATATTCAAATTGCTAAAGATACCGGTTGATGATTTGTATATCCCGCTGATACCTGTGCAAATTTTGTGGATGAACTTGATAACAGACGGATTCCCAGCTCTTGCGCTTGGAGTTGACCTTCCGAGCAAAAACATCATGGACAGGAAGGCATCGAAAAACAAAGAAAATATACTGGGAAAATCAAACATGATAATGATTTTATGGCAGGGATTCATTTTGACGCTAGGCGCTTTATCCGTATACTTTTTGGGGCCAATACTTTTCGATACTCATAATATTTTCCATGACAGGGAGACTTTTCAGACTCTGGTTTTTACGACATTGGTATTGACTCAACTTTTGCATGCATATAATTTCAGATTCAACAATACTGGAATATTTAAAAGAGGATTGCTCGCAAATAAATTTCTGAATTTATCCTTTGTGGTTTCGATGATCATGCAAATAGGCATAGTATATATACCATTCCTTCAGAAAATTTTTAAAACTCAGGGACTTACCCTAATGCAATGGCTAACGATAATTACATGTTCTATTCTGCCGGTATTGATAATCAGTATGATCAATAGGATAATCAACAAAGGAAAAAATAATAATTTTTAATTATAATCAAATTTAAAAAACAATATAAACGTATTTAAAATACAAACACGATTTTTTAACTCCAAAAGCTGAAAATGATATATTGCAAGATGCCGATGCCTGAATTATATTTATCGTAACCTTAAATATTTTACTTTAGCTAGAATTTGAAAAGTTAATACAAATTATAAGATAAAAAAAGTTTTATATATTTTTAACAGAAATGGAGATTTCTCGTGTCGGAAATCGATGTGGTGTTGATAAATCCGCCTACAGATGTACCGAATGCCATCCCTGAAGAACACTTGGGCTTGGCATATATCGGCGCATGTCTTAAAAAGAAAGACATAAGTTTCAAGATAATGGATTTTCGAAACAGGTTATGGACAATTCCCCAAGCAATTGATGAAATACAAAAATTTTCCTTCAAAATTGCGGGAATAACTGTATCTTTTCAAGACGAAGCCAAAAAAGTATTTGCTTTTATCTCGAATTTAAAGGAAAAAAATTCAAATGCACACATAAATATCGGGGGAATCTTTCCGAGTTTTTCTTATGAAGAAATACTAAAAATGTTTCCTGCCATAGATTCGGTTACATTAGGCGAAGGGGAAATAACATTTATCGATTTGGCAGAAAGCATTATCAACGAAGCTGACTGGCGCAGCGTAAAAGGAATAGCATACAATAAAGGCAATAAAATCATAAAAAACGATATAAGACCATCGATCGATGATCTTGACAGCTTGCCTTTTCCGGAAAGATATGTTTTAAATCAAAGATTAAATACCAAAGACATAGCATCCATGATAACTTCGCGTGGCTGTTATGCCAGATGTTCGTTTTGCAGCGTAGTTTCCTTTTATTCAAACTTTGGCCCCAAATTCAGATTCCGCAGCAGTAAAAACGTAATAGAAGAAATCGATTTGCTATACAACAAATACGGCATAAGAAATATTTTTTTCAACGATGCCAATTTTATTTTGGGAAAAGGGAAAGGTTACCGTAGAGTAATTGAAATCTCAGACGAAATTTTAAAAAGAGGCTTGGATTTGCAGTTTATTCTGCAATGCAGAGTAAATGACGTTGAAAAAGAATTGTTTACGCTTTTAAAAAAAGCAGGTTTAAGAGGGGTATTTCTGGGAATAGAATCCGGATCTCAATCGGTACTTGACAGGTTTAAAAAGGATACGACGGTGGAACAAAACCTGAAGGCAATGGAAATACTGAGCAAGCTTAATCTTTATACGGTCATCGGTTTCATACCTTTCGATTATAGCATTACTTTCGACGAACTTAACGAAAACGCGTTATTCATCGAAAAAATAAAAAAAATAATGCCAAAAGATAAGCTGAGATATTCTTATTTAACCAAAGTCCTTCCCTATGCCGGTACGGCTATAGAAAAAGAAATGAAAGAAAATAAAATATATAAGGGAAGTTCCATAAAGTTTTCATATAAAATCAAGGATCCAAGAATAAACCTTATATACAACACGGCAAAAGGCGTGTCGAATATCGTAGAAAAAATCAAGAGAAAACTTCATGTCAGTGTTCCCGAAAGCTACAATGATTGGACCAAAAGAATAAACTAATAAACGATAAACAAAACTTATGCCGACAACGGCTTAAGAACATTTTGAAAAACCGCACACTCTGCATACATAACATCCTCCTTCAGGCTCCATGATACCCCCGCAACCTTCTTCGGGACATATCATAAGAGATTTAGGACCGCTGGCAAAATCAAGATCAAACTTATTGCTGCCGTTGAGATAAAATTCCAAAGCTTTGCTTATTGCATCGGGGCAGGATAGCACATGGGTACTCCTATCGGCAATACATGTTACGCACCTTATTCCCTGGATCTGATGTTTGATGGACTCGATATCTATTCCGGAACGTATCGATATGCTGATCAAGCGACTTACCGCTTCGGAAAGAGCGGCACAGCCTTCTTCTCCGGTATTCGTAAAAACCTCACAAATGCCTTGTTCGTCAGAGTTTACGGTGACATATAACTTTCCGCAACTTCCTATCGTATACTTTTTAGTCATTCCGCGGGTAATCTCCGGCCTCGGACGCGGTTTAATAAAAACCTGTGAACCTGCGGTACTTTTTTCTTCGCTTTCCTTTCCTTCTTTTTTTACTTCCGTTAATTTTTCTTTCGATATTTTTTCTTCAGTTATCTTTTGGGGCACTTCCGGAGTTTTAAGGCTAACAGCTTTTGCTTTCCCTTTGTCTTCTTCTCCGATAGTTAAAACCTGGGATTCCCTGCTTTTATCCCTATATATGGTTATCCCTTTACAGCCAAGCCTATAAGCCAGCATGTAAACATCTTCGACATCCTTAACTGTCGCATCCGAGGAGAAATTAACCGTTTTCGAAACAGCATTGTCCACAAAATTTTGAAAAGCAGCTTGCATCCTTACATGCCATGCGGGAGAAATATCGTGAGCCGTTACGAATATCCTCTTGTATTGATCGGGGACTTCACTTATTTCCTTGACACTTCCCTTTTGTGCAATATTTTCCATGAGTTCTTTTGAATAAAATCCCTCCTCTTTGGCAATCTCTTCGAAATATTTGTTTACTTCTATCAATTTATCGTTATCCATAACATTTTTCACAAACGAAACCGCAAAAATAGGTTCGACTCCGCTCGAACAACCAGCAATGATACTGAGCGTACCGGTAGGAGCTATCGTGGTAGTGGTCGCATTTCTCATCTTATAGCCGTCTGGAGTATCATAAACACTGCCTTTGAAATTAGGGAATTCTCCTCTCTCTTCGGCAAGTTTCCTCGATGCTTCCTTCGAAACGTCATTTATGAAACTCATCACGTTTTTACTTGCCTCGAGAGCCTGCTCGCTGTTGTAAGGAATACCCAGCATTATAAGCATATCCGCAAATCCCATAACTCCCAATCCTATCTTTCTGTTTCCTCTTACCATATCCGCAATCTTTTCAAGAGGATACATGCTCATATCGACAACGTCGTCGAGAAACCTCACAGATGTTTTTGCCACTTCCCTTAACTTTTCAAAATCAACGGATTTAATGCCGTCTTCTTCCTTAACCATATTTGCAAGGTTTATGGAACCCAGATTGCATGCCTCATAAGGCAGCAAAGGTTGTTCGCCACATGGATTGGTGCTCTCGATAATTCCGATATGTGGAGTAGGGTTGTCTTTGTTGAGTCTGTCAAGAAATATTATTCCGGGATCTCCATTCTTCCAGGCATGGCTTACTATTTTTTCAAAAACCTCCCTAGCTTTATATCTTGTGACTACTTCTTTCGTCCTTGGATTTAAAATGTCATATTCATCGTCATGTTCAACAGCTTTCATAAATGATTCCGTAATACCCACAGATATATTAAAATTGTTAAGCTTATCATTGTTTTCTTTTGCCGTTATGAAATCAAGAATATCGGGGTGATCGACTCTTAAAATACCCATATTTGCACCCCGTCTCGTGCCGCCTTGCTTAATGGTATCGGTTGCGGCATTGAATACGGTCATAAAAGAAATCGGCCCACTCGACACTCCTTTTGTCGAGAGAACGACATCATTTTTTGGCCTTATATTTGAAAAGGAATAACCTACGCCTCCACCTGACTTTTGTATCAAGGCAGTTTCCTTAAGAGCTTCAAAAATTGCAGACATAGAATCGCCTACAGGCAAAACAAAGCATGCAGCTAGCTGCTGGAGCTCTCTTCCCGCATTCATTAAAGTAGGCGAGTTAGGAAGAAAATCAAGATCTGTCATTAAATCAAAAAAATTCTTTTCAATATTTCTAACTTCGCTGTCATTTAAGCCATATCTTTTTTCGGCAGAAGCGATATTCTTTGCAACTCTTAAAAACATCTCTCTGGGCTCTTCAAGCAAATTTCCATACTCATCTCTTTTTAAATATCTTCTTTCCAGTACCGTAATTGCGTTCTTGGTAAGATTTATCTGTTTTTTCGCATAATAGCCTTTATATGGATCAATGGAATCCTTTTCCGAATCATTACCGCTTTTGTCAAATATTAAATTTTCTTTTTTCTTTTCCATTTCTTCTCCATATGCACTATTTTTTTTAAATATTTTTTCTGAAAACGTTAAAAAATTCAAAAAACGGAACAGCGATACTTCAATTTTTAAAATTTTTTGGATAATTACAAGCTTAAATATAAAGAAATATTTAAAGATTAAATAACAATTATTTTATAAATTTTAATATATATTGTATCAATTAATATTTTAGACCACAATATATTGTGTGTCAATATTATTTTATAATTTCCGGAAAATGTTTTTGGATTACAAAAAACATAAACAGCAACTCCTTATATATGACTATTTTACATTAAAATACATAAAGCCATATTCGAAGAAATAGCTTAAATTTTTGTTTACCGTAAGTTTATCGTAAACAATAATAAGCATTATTTGTATTTAGTTTAATATGTTTTTAAGATTTAAATTTACCTAAATTTTTTGTCAATGGCTTGCTTGTCATTTAAACGCTTATTAATTCTTGCTAATACTTGTTGAATTTTTTTTTGAAAGTGTTATTATCATAAAGTTTCATATATAATGTCTTTTCTAAAGTATAAAATCATTATGATAAAAGTTTACTAAGCCTTTTGGGAAATTTCAGGTAAACCTTGGAAAGTTTGTAGAATCAGAAGGAGAAGCATTGAGCTCTATAATAAAAAAAAGGCGCAAGAAAATGCGTAAGAAAAAGCATAAAAAAATGCTTAAAAAAACCCGCTGGGCAAGAAAAAATAAATAACATTTTTCTCATGATTAATAAAAATGATTTCTTAAAAATATTAGGAAATAACATTTTAATTGGCGATGGAGCCATGGGAACGGTTTTGCAGGAGTCGGGAATCTCGACAAGCCCTGATTTGTTTTTAAGCAGGAATAAAAATTCTTTGAAGGTGCTGTCGGAAATTCACTTAAGTTATTTGAAAAGCGGCTCAAATATCATTCAGACAAGTACGTTTGGAGCAAATCCGATAAAACTCGAGGCAGCCGGACTTAAACCTGAGATAAAAAACATAAACGAAAAAGCTGTCATTTGTGCTCAAATAGCAGTGGAAAGCTATAAAAAAATTACAGCAAACGATAATAAAAATCCTGTAAATAATTCCGGATGTTGTGCAAAATCCATACTTATTGCAGGAAATCTGGGACCGACAGGCAAACTCTTAAAACCTTTCGGAGATCTTGATTACAAAGATGCGGTTGATGCATACTGCGAGCAAGCCGACATTTTACTCAAAACTAAAATCGTGGATCTGATTATCATAGAAACCATGCTTGATTTAAATGAAGCACTTGCAGCAATCGAAGCAGTAAAACAAATAAACAAAGACGCGGCACTTATCTGTACTCTTACATTTAACGAAAACGGCGTTACGATAATGGGAAACAAAGCCGAAGATGCCGTTAATATCCTAACCGATGCCGGCTGTGCCGTCGTGGGAGCCAACTGTAGTGTCGGTTCCGATAAAATGCTTGAAACGGTAAAAAAGATGAGAAAAGCAAATCCCGATGCGAAACTGATTTTCCAGCCTAATGCGGGTCTTCCAAGCATAAAAGATGGTAAAACAGTCTACAGCGAAACTCCTGAAATCATGGCGCAAAACATAAAAAAATATCTTGAATATAACCCTTCGATATTAGGTGCTTGCTGCGGTTCAACACCCAAACATATCAAAAAGATCGCAGCTTTGATCTAGCATGTCGATTTTTTTATTCTTATTTTTTCTTGCCTAATATTCATTTGATATAATTATTAATGAAATCATTCCCATCAATAAAAACATTTCGGTTCAGCAAAATATCAAAAGGTTTATAATGGTTTATAATCATATATCGCAATATTCGTAAACTCGCAATGATTTATGAATTTATTATAGCTGTCATAAATTAATGACTGTTTCCCTCAAATTTTTTGCTATTTCCTGATAGCTGCCTTTGCTTATTTCGATTTGTTTTCCAAAAGTTATTGTTACCGGAGGAATTTTCGGCAAATGACCGATAGGCAGAATGCCATTGTGCAGCAGGTCTCGCAAGCCGTCTATTCTGATTGGAACTATTGGCACTCGCATATCTTTTGCAATTATCCCTATGCCGGACTCGAATGGTTTTATATTCCCGTTGACGGTAATCGAGCCTTCCGGAAATATCAAAACGTTCCATCCCTTATCAATCAAAGCACCTATGTTTTCGAAGCTTTGCTTAAATCCGTGAGTTCTCGACAAAGGCACGACATTTAAAATAAAACATATAAAAATATAAAATCCCAATGCTTCAAAAAAACGCCTGAGAAAGTTCCCCGATCCTTTGAAATAATTAAGGAAATGGTGTTCTATAGACATTACGGTGGTAAGCTTTACCCTTATCTTCATAGGCAGCGAATATAAAATTACAAAAGTATCTATGAGTGATACGTGATTTGAAATAAAAATTGTCGGCTCTTTTAAATTTTTCAAAAATTCTCTTTGCGAATATTTTCTTCTATACAGTATTGAAAAAAAAGGAAAATAAACGGTCTGGAATATTGTTCTTAAAATCACGAAGAAAATACTGTATGGAAAGCTAAAAAATGGTATTTTATATGCCTTTTCGGGCTGGTTTTTAACCAGGTTTTCAATGTCTCTCAAGTTCATATCTTTTGTGATGTTGGCTATGCCCGGTTCCATGTCAAATTTTTCTTCGATTGCGCTTTCAAGCTCAATTATATCCAAAGAGTCAAATCCCAGATCATCCCGGAGATTGACATTTTCCTTATTGCTTATATCTTGCCTGGTTATTCTGTGAAAAGAATTTACAATATCATATAGTTGACTTTCCTGTGATTCTTCAAATTCCTCATAACCTATATCTTGCTTTCTTCCCAAAACAAATTTATTTTCTTTTTTTAGCTTTTCCAGTATAACCCTTTTTATTTCGGTTTTTTTTGGTTTTAAAGTAAAAGTCCTGGGAAAATCTACCTCATGCCATATGCTGAAGCTGTCTATTTTCTGATAGGCATTAAGTTTGCCATTTGCCTTTCCGATAAGTTCGTTTAACTCCGTCTCGCTTACATTTGGATGATTTTCAAAATCTATAAGCAAAACTGCATGAATTTTTTGAATGGCAGCATTATTGCCGTTTTTATAAATATCCGACTGCTTTATGTCAAATACTGCGCAATCTTTTATGATGCCCGAAACTGATTTGAGCACATTTTCTATATCATAAGGATATATATTCAATCCATCAGGTCGAATTATCAAGTCGTCGGTTCTTCCTTTTATAAAAACATCGCCGTCGCTGTCGACTTCGGCAATATCTCCGGTTTTAAACCAGCTATCCCCGAATTCTTTAACGGTTTGTTTTTTAAGATCAAAGTATCCTGTACTGACATTTTCTCCCCTTATATATATTTCGCCATCAATTATCTTTATTTCCTGTCCGCTTAAAAAACTTCCCACAGAACCTTTCTTGTTTTTTGAAGGGTCCGTTAAAGTTATCATCGGGGCTGTTTCGGTAAGTCCGTATCCCTGAAAAATGCTGTAAGCAAGACATCTGAAGAAATCTTCGGTTTCAAAATCTATTGCTGCTCCTCCTGATATTATTGCAATAAGCCTCCATCCGATTTTTATCTTTAACGGTAAAAACAAAGGGAATCTTATCCACCATCTTATATTCCTCAATCTTTTGTACTTCATCTTAAATGAATCCGAATCAAGGCCGTATTTCCGTACTATCCTGTTTTTAATTAACGAAATCAACTTCGGCAAAGCTCCGAGTATGCATATCTTTTCCTTTTTTATCGCTTTTAATATCTCTTCGGGATTTATGCTGTTTAAAAAAATAACGGAGCTTTTTATCATCAAAGGAATGAAGATACCTATAGCTTGCCCGTACATATGGCTTAAAGGCACTAGACTTAAAAGCCTCGGGTTGATTATCAGATTAAATACTTTTTGCCATTTTTTTATGACAGGTTTTGCCGCCGATAAATTGGAGCTTATGTTCCTATGGGAAAGCAATACTCCTTTAGGTTTTGAAGTCGAACCGGAAGTAAAAACTATTTCCGCCAGGTCACTGCAATCCACCTGATATTTTTCATAATAATCATTTCCGAAATCATGATGTTGAACAATCCTTTCCAGATCTTCGAAAAACATTATCCGTATTTCTTCGCCGTCAAATTCGACATAGCCGGTTTTTGGTTTTAATTCCGGCTGCCGGCATAAAAAATTCTTTTCTATTTCTGCGCCGGATGCTTTTCCGAAATTAATCGTCTTTGACGATTTATCAAAATTGCTTTTGCTTGCCTTTTCGTGTTCGCTATTTTTTATGAGGCATTTGATTTCGTCAAACGTTTCATTTTCCTTTGAATAGAAAATAAATTTAGGCTTGATATTGGCTATTATGCTTTTCTCATAATCAAAGCTTGCTTTGCAGTCTATGGGTACGATTACAAAACCCATTTTAAGGCATGCTATAAAAGCAACCACCCATTGAGGACAATTGGGACTTTTAAATATGATTTTATCGCCTTTATTGATGCCGCTTTGAACTAAAAAAGAGGCTAACTTTCTTGAAAAAATATAAATCTTGTTATATTCCCATCTAAAAGTCCTGTACTTGTCGCAGATATCATAACTTCTATTCTTGTTTTTATCCGAAAAACTCTCAGACAAAAATTTGGTTAATAATGACATTTTAAAAATGCAAAAACAATGACCATGTCTTTATAATGCTTTTTCGATATTTACCCCTGGATTTTGCCAAATATATCATCATCATTTTAAGATATGTCACCTCATATCTTAAAATAATTTCCGAAGCCGGTATTTATATATCCATGAAGTAATTTTTATATTTTAAAAATATACGGTTCGATATCAAATCATGGTATTTTTAAAGTATTTTCCCATCAAATAAGTCAAAGTGCTAATCCTATTATAATCAATGTCTGCATCCGAATAAATAACATCCTTTTCTGCATCAACGCTGACTACTTCTCCCATAAACATATCATGGGTCCCAAGATGGATTACGTTTCTTACGACACACTCGATACCGATAGGACATTCTTTGATCAGAGGAGCTTTTACGACAAAAGGCTTTTCTTTTATCAGATTCAGCCTCTCAAATTTATCAACATTTCTCCCTGAATTAGTCCCGCAAAAATCGCAAACTGCTGCCATCTTTTCATCGGGAATGTTGACGATAAATTCCTTTGAAAAATTTATGAGTGAATGTGAATATCTCGAAGGCCTTATGGAAATCGAGATAAGCGGAGGATCACTGCAAACCGTTCCTACCCATGCCAAGGTTATGATATTGTCGTTTTTACCGTCCGAACATGAAACAAGCACTACGGGATTGGGGTACAAGCGCTCGAATTTCCCTATTGATTCTTTCATTTGCCGCTCCTTAAAGATGATTTTAATTTGAAATTTTATAAATTAAATATTTTATCAAGATAGTCAGTTATTTTTTGGGTTTTTTTATAATTCTCCAGTATCAACAAATCAAGGTATTCTTTAATCTGATTTCCAAATTCCGTTCCTTCGTATTTCTTCTCCATGTCCCGAAAATCTTTAAGCCTTTCGTGATAAACATTGCCTTTGGTGTCGAATACAGGTGTGTTGTCGATCCCGGCAAAATAAATCCACACTTTTCTGTTTTTCATATCGTTTATCTGCTCAGCTCTTGGCGAATCCGGATACTCGGCAATAAATTCATATGATTTTATTATCCGGTCAATAAACTCTTCCATGGGAACAGCGATTCCTGCGTCGACAGCAGAGGGCATGTCGGATTCCGCCTGCATTATATCCATATAATCATTCATTTCCTCTGATATATATTGCCTATATAAACCATAAGCTTTGTAGTCGACGAAGGGCGTTATAAAACCTTCCAAGCTAAATAGTTTGTATTTCCTATCTATGGTTGACTGTGCAAGATCTGCAAGTTTTTTATTTTTTGATGTTTTCAGCAAATTAAGGTCTGTTGAACCTTCGAATTCGTCAAAGATAATATTTTGTATATCGCTGTCTGCATAATTATCAGTAAAATCTTCCAGTTCATTTGCAGCTTCCCGAACGGTAAAATACATCATTTCATCTGCCAAAGACCGGCTTGCACAAGAAATATTTTTTTCCAAAAACTCGATTATTTTTATTAAACCTGCTTTACTGTTTTGGATTTCTTCAAATTCGTTTTTTAACTCATTATCATTTGCACATATAGCCGTCTCCTCTTCTTCGGATGTTGCAATGTCGTTATCGGTTTCATTTTCGGATACTGTTTTTAGCGAAGAAGTGCTTGACACGGTAGATACCGGGTCTTTATTTTCTGTATCTTTGGATAAATTCTTATCAGATTTTGAGTAAAAGCAACCGGTACCGACAATCAAACAAGTAACCAAAACTGCGGCAATACCCAAATATATGCCCCGTTTTTTTTCTGACCATGTTTTTTTGACATACATTGTAATTTTCCTTACTGATAAAAGTTATTATTATTTTTTATCGATGTTTTTCATTCATGAAATTAAAAATAATTTTTTAAATTTTTTCTTCAACAATTTTTTATATTTTTTTTCGATATTCTTTTCTATATTGAATTTGGACTTATAATAACATGAAAGCATAATTATTTAATTTAAATTTATGTATTATGTCAATAGGTTTAAAAAGCTTGACAACAACATTTTATGTGTGGTATTTATTGAAAACTTGGACTCATTATCAAATATAAAAGAAGTGAGGGAATAATGGAAAAAGTAATGAAATGCCAAGATGCTTGTGTGAAGGAAACTGCCAAAGCCAATTTTTCTTCAGGATTTAATTGTGCCGAATCCGTGCTGGCTGCAGTAGCAAAGAAATTGAAAATAAAATCTTCCTTAATACCAAAAGCTGCTGCAGGTTTTGGTGCGGGAGTAGGGAAACATGGAGATATCTGCGGAGCATTAAGCGGAGCCATCATTGCTATGGGTATGGCGGAAGGAAGAACTGATCCAAAAGACAATGAATCAAAAGCAAGAATATATGCCAAGATAGCATTGCTTATGAAAGAGTTTAAAAGAAAGTTTGAGCATACGACATGCAGAGACTTGACTGGATGCAATCTCCTGACAAAAGAAGGGCAAGATAAGTTCTCGAATTATAAAATACATGAGCAAGTCTGTCCCGAATTCGTCGCTTTTGCTGCCGAAAAAGTCTTGGAATTGATAGGTAAAGATAAACAGGATTGTTAGTTTAATCCAGCAGTATGTATGCAAGCTGTGTTTGTAGTTAATAAATACAATAACAAAAAACAATATATTTCTTAAGTAGCCGTAATATTATTAAAACAAATAATATGATACTATTAAGCTAGTTATTACATATTCCATGAAAGTAAAATTAAATAATGAATAGCAGGCTGACCGCGATAGATTTTGAAACTGCCAATGAAAAACTTTCAAGTGCTTGCGCTCTTGGAATGGCAATAATCGAAGACAACAAAATAATAAAAAACATGCACTGGCTTATTAAGCCTCCGGAATTATACTTCAGACCTTTCAATACCTACATACACGGAATATCAGAAAAAGATGTAAAAAAGAAGCCTGAATTCTTCAGGTTATGGCCAACCATTAAAAAATATCTCGAAGGCAATATAGTAATTGCTCATAATGCAAGCTTTGACACCGAAGTTTTAAGAAAGCTTCTTGATGTATACCAGTTAGATTATCCCGAATTAAGTTATGCCTGCACGGTTAATCTGTCAAGAAAAGTCTGGAAAAACTTCGAAAATTATAAACTGGATACGGTAGCCGGCCATTTGAATTTCAGTTTCAGACATCATAATGCACGAGACGACGCGATGGCTTGTGCAAAAATAGCAATCGAAGCTTCAAAAAAAATGCAGGCAAATGACTTTGATGAACTTATGAAAAAAATTAATCTGAAAACAACAAAATTCGAGAAACGCTTGAAAGTAAATATTACCCAAATCCGATCTGACCACACAACAAAAAATTAACAATATTTAATAATATTTTTACATATTTAAATCCGGGATTAAAAAAGTCTTTATATTTATTAGGTAATTATTTGTCAAATATTTTAATTTATTAGATTTCTTGCTTATAAAATTTGAAATAATTACACAATTCTATTAGAATTTATAAAAAATATTTTGTTTTTATATATATTTTTATTTATAATTTATTTTATATAAATACTATAATCATTTATTATCTAAATTATAATATTTTAATAATTTTTAATAATAAGTTTTAAAATAAAAAATAAGTTATTTTAAAAATAATATTCTTGATAAAAGAATATTAGTAAAACCAAATCAAACAAAATGAAGGGAGACTTAAATGAATGACGTGCAAAAACAGGGTGCTAGCGGACTTTCGATTGCTGCACTGGTAACAGGTATACTTGGTTTGGCAATAATCCCCATAATACTTGCGGCGATAGAGCTTAACAAAATCAAAAAGGGTCTTTCCAGCCCAGCCGGAAAGGGAATGAGCATTGCTGGATTGATTTTAGGTATTCTGGCATTGATCGGATGGATAATATATGCAATAGTGGCATCCGTACTTTTAGCCGGTTTTGCAAACGCCATGAGTTCGATCTCATAAAATCATTTAAAGAAAATTTGCAATATGTACGCGAGAAATATGATTTGGCATAACGATAATTGAATAAATGCGATATTTAAGACTTAGCGTTGTTCAAATAATTTAGTTGAACTTTTTTGTTTCATGCTTTTTTTATCGGGATTGCTTAAACCTCATAAAATTCAAAAATAACACCGCTGTCGAAGATTTACGATGGCGGTGTTATTTATTTTATTTGTTTCATTTATTTTATTATCATGCATGAATATCATTATTTATTATATCTGATTTTATATGCGACTCGACGATAAATTGTCTATATATAAACCATTTTCCGAGCCAGAAGCTAAATTAAATCGTCTAGATAGCTAATTCACATACGGCGTTGGCCGCCTTGGGATTTTGCACGGTTGTCAATTGTATATGCTTAAATCTTTGGAATTTAATCCGTAAACCTTATAGCTGATTTCTTGTTCCACGTCTGGTTTGCCTTCTCCATCCCAAGTATAATTGAAACCATCAAAATAATAACTGTGCCAATCCATGGTCACACTTTTATGCAGAAAGCTTGAGCCTCTTTCCATCACAAGGTTGAGATAAAGTGTCTTTGGCATAAAATTGTCTTCGGAAGTTACATCAAAAGGAACCCAGCCATATCCC
>JAQUMQ010000009.1 GCA_028718045.1 Actinomycetota bacterium | reverse complement strand
CTTTATAATCCTCGCAATAATTGGTATATCCGCTTACGCATTGCAAACAAATACCACACCCGATATTAGGAGCAACGGATATGCGATCGCCTATATTATATTTTTTTATTCCTGACCCAATTTCAATAATTTCTCCGGCGACTTCATGACCAAGAATTATTTTCTTGTTATCCGGATTCTTGAAATGCCCAAAATTTTTTATTTTTATATCCGTACCACATATTGATGCCGCTCTTACCTTCAGCAGTATTTCATTTGAATTTATCATTGGTTTCGGAACTTTTTCGGCTTTAATTAAACCATTTCCCTGATATACGATAGCAAACATATTTTTCCTCATAATATTGGTTTTACTTTATCTTTTTTTTATTTTGAATCGACATTGTTATAATTCTACCGGTGAACCTTTAGAAATGGATTTGTTCGCAGCAATGACAATACTTACTGCATGTTTACCATCGCTACCGGTGACCATAGGTTCGCTGTCATTTATTATGCAATCCACAAAATGTCTTCCTTCGGCTATATAAGCGTCATGAAACCTTTTTTTCCAGCTTAAAATCTGAGGGGAACTGATACCTTTTTCTTTAGTGCAAGTTATTATCGTATGTTCATCCAAACTGCCGATGAATATTACTCCTTTCGTCCCTACGACTTCCATTCTGGCATCATAACCGTAATCGCAAGGACATATACTATCGATCAAACCAAAAATTTCATTTTGCATGGTCACTGACACTATTGCGCTATCGTAAAATGCAGGATACTCTTTGCCTATTTCAGGACTTTTTGAATTTTTTGCGACAGCATATACTTTTTTATACTCTGATTCCGATAACCATCTTACGGAATCAAAATCATGGCTGTTTACTTCTGCCAGATTACCGTTACTGTTTTTGATATCAAATGCCCATTTACCCGGTAAGCCTGGCCCTCTTCCTACGGACTTTATTATTATTGGCTCACCTATACCATTGTTTTTAATTAATTGTTTCGCTTTCTGAAAGCCGGAGTCAAATCTTCTCATAAAACCTAACTGTAACTTAACATTTCCCTTTTTGCATGCATTTATCATCTTATCACAATCTTCAACAGTAATTGCCATAGGTTTTTCACAAAAAACATGAATTTTTTTTCTGGCAGACATTTCGGTATATAAGCAGTGAGTAAACGTAGGAGTAGTAATTATTGCGGCATCGAATTCCGAATAAGAAAGTGCATCTTCATAATTATAAAAAGCAAATCTTTCATCAACCCCATATTTTGCCGCAAGTTTTTTTGCTTTCGAAATATCTATATCAAAAACTGATATTATCTCTGAATTTGGGATGAAATCAAAATGAACGTCTCCATGAACTTCTCCGGCTCGTCCAGCACCTACCAGACATATCTTAATTTTTTCCATTTATGCATACCTCTGACTTATACTATAAGTAATGTTGTAATAACAATATAAATAACTATCGATTTTTGAAATTTGTAATTTGTTATTGTTTTGTTCCGATCTTTTTAGAAGTTATTTAAAATTATTTATAATAATTTAATTAAAAACCTTTTATACATAATCGTATTCATGTTTATTTTTCATCGGGAGAAATAACATCATATAATTTCCAAAGGCTTATTTTCCGATATAGACTTAAATATATGCTCTATTACATTTACGGCACTAGTCGCATCCTCTGCATTCATGGAAAATTCTTTATCTTTTGATAAACAAGAAATAAAATGGTCAATTTCATTTTTTAAATCTCCTGTGATTTTATCGTAAATATCTGGCCAGTGCGTGATATCTACCAGCTCGAAAGGCAAATTGACGTTTTTGGTCCACCTTTCTTCTTCGGAAAAGTTTTTAAAACTTTCTTCGGTATCTTTATAAATTTCAAGACCCTGGTTGAATTTGTTTAAAAATGCTGTTCCTTTTGAGCAATAAATCTCAAATTTACTTTTAAGACCTGCTGGGAAGTTTTTAGGAAAAGTAAGGCTGAATTGAAAATTGCCAATCGTTCGGTCACCAAAATTTGCTAAAACAGAAATACAATCATCCATATTCCATTTATTATTTATATATTTTACTTTCTGAGCATATACTTTAGTAATTTTTTTGCCGGTAATCCACTGTGCTATATCGATATCATGAACACCTATATAAAATAAAAGAGAGGTTTGACCATTTAATTTTTCGGCTACTATTTTTGAACTACCCCTTTCCGCACTTAAATGCAAAACTTCACCTAGATCACCATTGCTTACACAGTCAAATAATTTTTTGTATGCGGGATCGAATCTTAGTAAATGAGCAATCATTATTCTTGTATTATTTTTTTTACAGGTATCCATAATTTTATGGCAATCTGATACCGTTCTTGCCATTGGTTTTTCCAACAAAATATTTACTTTATTTTCAGCTGCAAAAACACAAGGCTCGACATGTAAATCATCCGGGGTACAGATACTGACAAAATCCAATTTTTCCTTTTCGATCATTTCCATATAATTATCATAAAAATTGCAGTTAAAAAAAGATTCGATATTTTTTTTCAATGATTTATTTTTGTCAGCAATCGCAACCAACTTTACGCTTTCTGATTCACTAATAACTTTTGAATGAAGGCGACCAAAAAAACCGCTGCCAATCACTCCGGCCTTTAACTTTTCCAATTTACTCTCCTTGGTTTAAAAAGATTTTATGTTCTTAAAAATCAAATCATTATTCTTTTCTAAACTTATCCTCAATTCCAATGAAGTCCAATCTGCCCGGATGAGGATGCATTGTTCTTGCCCAGTCCCTTATCTCGTCATTAACTTCGGAACCTAATTCTTTTGCTCTTCTTCCTTCCCACATTTTATACCAAAGATCAACCAGCACTGTTCCTTGTTCTTCGATATGCACATAATCTTTCTTTAAAATTTCATTTAAAACATCGAACTGATTTTTTTCTAATGCTAATTTTCCTCTTAAAATTAAAACTCTCTCATCATTCATGAATTCTTTTGGAAGCTTATCATATATTTCTATTGCTTTATCATAATTTTTATTCTCATATAAAATTTCCATACATTCAGCCGATAAGGCAACCTCTTTTACTCCCTGTTTTATAGCTAAATCCCACGACTTTAGTATTAAATTATTGGCATTGTCTAAATTACCATTTCTTTTTTCCAATGCGGCAAGATTTCTATAAGCCCAAACTGACGGTTCCATTTCAACAGACTTTTCCCAGGCAATTTTTGCATTATCTGCTTCATCATTTTCTAAATAAACGACTCCCAAGAACAGCCAAGTATACCAATTATTGCCTTTCGTATTCCTTGTGCTTTCCTCCAACAGATTTCTCCAATCGGAACTGATCATCCATGAGCCAGGTCTTTCTTCGGGCTTTTGCGGAAGCAAATATCCGTTGTTTAAGAGATGCATCCATTTTTTTTGTTCTTTGGAAATTGAGGATTCTGTATAATATATGGATTCCGGGATCAAATTTTTTCTACCGCTTTTTTCGATATTTTTCAGTTCCAATGCACCCCAACCCGTCCCCTCACTTAATACATCCACTATTTTCTGATCTTCCAGGACCTTTAATTTTTCATGAAAATCATTAAATTCATTTTCAGGTAAGGCTAGATTAAGTTTTTGCTCCACCTCTTTATATGCCGACTGCCAGTCTTTGCCATGAGATTTTTTGGCATCACATTCAAAATATCCAAAAACCTGAGTCCAATTCCATGAAGTTTCTGCCGGCATAGGAATACACTCTTCTTGTGTCCTTGCCAGACCCATTTGTATTTCTATATATCCATTTTCTCTGGGATGAGAAAGAATTTGTTGCCAATGTCTGCCGCCCTGGTGAACACCCCAAAAGTACATTTTTCTTCCCCATAATTCTTTGGTCGATACTTCTATGAAACCATTTCCATCGGAAGTCAGCGATGCTATCCATTTTCTTTGACTGTCAGGTATCCTAAAAAAAGTAGCGGTCGCACATGGTGAATTAAACGGATAAGTTATATCTTTGTTATTCATAAATTTTACATATGGTAACTTAGAATAATCAAAACCCAATTCTTTATAAGCAGGATCAAGAAAAATACAATCATCAGCCGGGCAAATTACCCTGGTATCTTCAGTTTCAGGTACCGCAGCTGTAGTCCACCAATACATTGGTATTTCAAAACTGTTTGTATTTATTACTTTTGCATGAGCATATAAAAATTTCGAATCCGGAGGTAAATAAAAATCAATCTGCCATGCAATTCTTTTACATCTTTCCCACTCATACAATCTAAGAGCCGGCTCATTGTCGGGACCTATTATCCTGGAAGCAAAAACCGGCGTTATTGTATTATAGTGATGCCCATATTGAGCAAGATTCCACTCAATACCTCCTGAAAACCATGCTTTCCTTAATGCAATATTCGCAAGTTGGATATATGTATTATGGTCCAATAATTCTTTCTTGCCCGGTTTGTAATACATCGACATTATTCTTCCGCCAAGCTGGGGTAAAAATATAACTTTTAGATAATCGTTTTCTAAAACAATCGAATCAAAAACTTTTTGTTTGAATTGCCTATCATAAACATCCTGTAAATTATAAGGAAGAACCCTATGGCCAATTTGCCATCCTTTGTATTTTTTTTCATCTTCTGGAATATCTTTCGAAAGCCTCAATTTTACATCCTGATCTATTGCCTTAAAAATTGGTAATGGGTTTTCGTCTTTCAATTCGACGGCATTTGCCACATATGGCTCTACTCTAAGATCGGTAAACTTTATATTATCTGCCATAATATCCTCCTAATAATGATTAACAAAATTAACCTTCTTGTTGCTTATAACTTAAAACTATACAATTAAAAATTTTTTTTGATTTTCAATACCTGCATTTAGTCCGAAATACTTATAAACTTAATCCGTTATCATACCTATAATGCAGTTATTCCAATTTTAATTAGCGAAAATATCGTTGTTTTTCAATATCATCCCGGCTGCTTCTTTGCGATACGGAAAATTTAAAAGCTAAAATCTTAAATTCTATGCACTTAACGATCATTAATTACACTCAGGGATCAGTGGCCCTTCCAATTCTTTGACTATGAAAAAATCTCCTGGAAGCGTGGGCATCCAGCTTGATGGTACCCAGATATCTGGACCATATCTCATTGTTACCCAAAACGTCATTCCCTGCCAGTTCATTCCTCTCCCAACAACTCCATCGACGCCACCAATTACCCGATCTGATTTTAAAAATATACCGGGTCCGATTGTATTAGCACGCGCAGGTATCAGAGTCACTCGGCTCTTGAAGCTGATTAAAGAGTTTTGCTCTATTGTCATTGGATGAAGTTTTGCACCTATTCTATACTCTGCCTGTTTCCACTCATCAACATTTTTATAATCTGCCGCAAAGTGTGGCTCCCAAAAAGCTATGTGAAAACACCTGCCTATCCCATAAATAGTAATCAGCTTGCCTCCGTCTGCTTTGATTTTGTTTATTTTTTCGGGATACCTCGGTAAATTATCTTTTGTGGCAAAATTTCTTTGTTTTACTGGGACCGTAAACTCTCCCAAAGGACCATAAAATGCGTTTTCCATTGCATTTTGAAATGCCCCAGGATCATCTGGCGGAAGAGTATTACCTTCGGCATCCGACCATTCATCCATATTAAATCCATAAACATGATCGCATTTAATATTCCAGTCTTTAAGAAAATAAGCCGCCCATTTATACATTCCCATAGGGCCAGCCGAAAGTATGAGTGCAAGCTTATTTCCTTCTTCTTTTACTGTTTTTATTTCTTTTGCTATTTTATATCCCATCATCATATTAAAAGAAGCTACATCTTCACACTCTACGGGATTGAAATCTTTGTTCCAATGTGGTTGTCTTTCCAATGCTTTTTCTGGTGGAGTTGAACAGCACTTATCGATTTTTTTTAAATCCCATCCTTTTGGAAAAAAATTCTCGAGATCTGATCCGGCAATGGTATCCATCATATTCATATCAATTACACCCCCAATAAAATATTATTATTTAATATTGTAAACATATATACAATCGCAATCATAATTCAATCCATATTCTTTTTTTAAAATTTCATTTCTATTTTTTATCCCGGTTATATACACTTCTTCGACCTGTGAAATATAATGTTTAAAAACTATATCGATTAATTTTTGTGGATGATGTTTAAAAACACGAGTTTCTAGTTTGTTTTGTGCTATGAAATCTTCGATACGTAAAAGCTCTTTCTCGTCAGCGATACCGCCATAAGGTTTGTCTTCCGCAAAATAAAATTTTGCGTTAGCTCTATTGCCAAGTTCATGAGCTACGACTATTGCCGCTTCTCTGACAATGAAATGATCGATATGCTCTTTGAAACCTATCGGAAACACAAGAGCCGTATCTTTTAATTGCGAATATTCGCGTACATATGTTTTCATACGAGAAAATATCTTTTTGTCCATATCATTAAAATCCTCGTACATGCCATGAGGAAATTCCATATCGCTATCGGCAAACACTTTACCTCTTAATTGGCTTTCAAACTCACCTAATACTCTGTATACATAATTATGAGCACCCAATAAATCATCAAGGCATTCAAAATCTTCTATTATTCTTTTGCCTGTCGCATATTTAATTCTATCTATGCTGGTATCGGCATTGCCCTTTTCATCATTATTTTGATAATTGCTTCTTGAGTAAACATTTATATTTGTAAATTTTTTTGAATTTAACATATCCGCTTCAATAAGCTCGAATATATAACCGCCTAAAAAAAATATAAAATCATCATAATGCGGAGAAAATACAATGATATTGTTTTCCGGAATTACATTTTTTATATTCATAACATTCATATCTTTATCACTGCCTTTCATTGTTTGCCGAATATAAAGCTGTATTCAACTATTAGTAATGTTGTTATTACAATATATAATATTAATTTAATCAATAACCAATGCTTTGTCAAGAAGAATTTTCCCGCTTGTGTTATTATTCTGCGATATTGTCACTCTTATATTATTCAGGGAAAATGTCATGCATGAATAAAGAGAGGAAATATATCACATGACAGAAAAAGATATGGTAAGACTAAGAGTTGTAGAGAGATTGTTAGAAAAAGAGATGAAAATAAACCAGGCAGCACTAAAAAAATATGCGGATTAATAAAAATAAGATTGGCAGTATCTTTTTTAAATATATGTCTTCAACAACAATACCATGTGGCAGAGCAAGACGCTAAAAATGCTAATTTTTAACGATATAAAAAAGATGGGAATAGATATTGGATATATATTTATTTCCATTTTTCGATGGATGCCTTAAGAGCTTCGTATCCTTTTTGCTTTGCTACTTCTTCCAATGACAAACCTTTACCTAAAGCGTCTGCTGCCTGCATCATGGATTTCGCTCCCTCTGTCGGTCCCATCGGGTGGCCGAGTATAGCTCCTCCGCTTGCAAGAACAATTTCTTTGCCCAGCTCACTTACTATTTTTTTGGCACTATTCGGATGAACTCCTCCGCCTATTACCGGCATGGTAGGTTTTAAATTTCCGAAAGGAAGCCTCTGCATATCTGCTATCTGCTTATATCTTCTTTTTAAAAAAGGATAAGTACTGTAAGGCGAGCTGAACATGCACATATCGGCACCCGACATCCTTGCTAATTTTCCCAGTAGCAGCGGAGTTGAAATTCCCGTAAATGGGGATTCCGTCATCGATCCGGCTGTTGCATAATGTGCGACAATAGGTATTTTTATATAGTCCATTTCTGAAAGTGCCTGTAAAACGCTGATTCCGGTAGCCACAAAATTTATCATTAAAAAATCGGCACCCTCTTCTGTCGCTATTTTTGCATGTTCGAGAACTTTATCGAATCGATCAGTAATATTTACGCAATATCTTGTTAAATGTCCTGTATGTTCATAAACTTCTTTTGCTGCTTTCTTGTAAAGACTGACTCTGTCTTTTATCGAACTATAACTTGTGTTTGCAAATAACTCGTCATCTTTTATTATGTCTACTCCCCCCATTGCAATTTGTTTAAAAATGGAAGCTCCTTCACTTGCAGAGTAACCGAGGCATGGTTTTATCATATTTAAAACAAGAGGTCTTCTTTGAGAATTCAATCCCATATAATCATATATCCCATCTATGCCAAATTTTGGACCCATGAAATATTTTAAAAAATTTCCGGAAAATTTGATATCAACCAATTTGACCTGTGCGGAAGTCGACACATCATTGCCAAGCAGTGTTGTCATTAGCATAGGAATTTGAGGAAGAAAATTTTCATCAGGAAAAGCTATCTGTATGATATGATAAGTCTCTTCGGGAACATCTGTGGTAAGTTCAGCCGGAGGTATATCATAAATACTGACAACCTTACCGCCATATCTTTTTTTCATTTCAGCAGTAATGCCTGGAACAGGTACCCATGTCCCTATCGTCTGTCCAACGGCAAAAGATTTTGCTTTTTCATAAATATCTTCGTCTGATTTCGAAATATAAAAATAAGAAGCAATAATATAGTCGCATTCGAAACTTTCTTCCGGTAGTATTACCGGGGAGATCTCTTCGTAATTATTCATAATAATGTCATCCTTGTTTTTATTTTCATTTTATCAAAACATTAAACTTCTAATAATTATATATAGATATATTTTAAAAAAATAGTTTGAATCTTTTAAAAATAATCAAACTATTGGTTCCTCAACCCTTATTGTTTTCTTTTCGTATATAATTTTAATAGCTATAGTCAAGAATGTTAAAAACATAAATATTGAAGCCACCCCTATTGACCATGAAAGACTTAACCTGGAAATAGATTTAGTAATGAATGGAGTAATTGATGTCCCTAGATTAATTACGGCAAAAACAATACTTGCAAGCAAACCTTTGCCTTTTTCATAAAGCATGCTTGCATCAGCTATACTCAGGGTAATCATCCCGGAGCAACCTAATCCCACAAGTACCATCGTTATAAAAATAAATATGAGAGAGTGGGCTTTGACAAAAAAAGATATGGATATCATCCCAACTATGGATAAAACAAGCATAATAAAATTAGATTTTATTTTACCCGCAATTGCACTGACTATAATTCTGCCTGCTAAAATTGACATCCAGAAAACAGAAACGGCAAGACTTGCTTTATCGATATCAAAAAATCTTATCTTTCTAAGAAACGTCGGTGACCAAGTAGCAATCACTGTTTCGGAGATAACGTAAAATAAAAGTAAAATACATATTAAAATAAAAATAAAGTTAATTTGTTTATTTGTAAATACTTCCTTAAAGCTTATTTTTTCTGTTTTTTCATTGATAATGTTTTTTCTTTTGATCATTTTTTTAATAAAAAAATAAAGAAACAGTATAACCAGTGCCATCAGAGCAGTTATGTAATAAGAATATCTCCAGTTTAAATTACGTACTACCAGGTTTGATGCAATAAACGGAGCAGTAAAGTTACCAATAGGGTAAAAGCTAAAAGAAATGGTCGTAAGACGTGCTTTATTTATTATATTGCTTTCCAGGATATAATTTGTTGCTTGAATCCAAATAATTCCTGCTATATACCCTAACAGCGCATACAAAATATAAAACAAATACAAATCTCTGACAAAACTTAAACTTATAAGTAAAATTATTTGAAGAATATAACCCGCTGTTATAATTACAGCTCTTTTGAGAAACCTGTTATAAATTATAGATGTAAGTTGACCTGCAATCAATCCAATGGTAAAAAAAGTAAAAATAAGACTAAGATTTTCGGAACTGAAGCCTGTCTCTCTGCTCATTTCTATTAGCATAGGGCTTATAGTCATAAAATAAACAGGTGTAATAAAAATAGATAGATAGTTCGGTAATTCAATAAGATAGTCAAGGAATCTGTCTTTTTTTTGCATTTTCAAATCCATCTTAAAAGTAATTATCGGTTTCATGAATCATGGTTCTGATACCGGTATCCGTTTCTTCGGTTACCTCCGGATGAAATAACTATATACTATCAGAAAAACACTCATTATGTTATTATATTTTTCCGATAATCAATCTTCGGCAGTTACTTTAAATCTTAACTTTCCTTTTTCTTCTCTTACTTTTCTGATAAGTTCGGTATAAGTTTTATTATGAACCGTGCAACCAACATTTTCCTGCCTTATCAACAATTCCACGCATTTATCGCATGCTACGCACCAGTTAATCTCATCTTCCTTGTCATTAAGATACTTGACCGGGAGCTTTGGATCTGCAAGAGATTGCCTACCGAGCGCAATCATATCTGCATAACCATGTTCTATATTGTAATTTCCCCAATGAAAAAGTGAATTCCATTCAGGTTGAACAGCACGTAAGAAATTTTTCCCATTATTAAGTACCGAATATGCACCACCTATCACAACCATATCAGACCCAACATTTTCTTTGATAATTTTAGCCATTGTAAAATGAAGGTATACATCGTCTGGTTTTCCCCTTTCGGGCATATGCAGTTCCATTGTTACCGAAGGATTGCCGGTAGACTCAAGAATAAAGTTCGCACCTCTTTCTTCTAATCCTTTACACAAAGCAATCGATTCTTTTAAATCGATTATACCGGTATCAGGACCAGCCGTGCCTTGACCTCCGGGAAAACCTTCCCACATAGACACTTTGGAACCGATAATGAAATTATCATCATTGACCAACTTTCTTACTTTCTCTATCATATCGAAAGCAAATCTGCTTCTTTTATCCCAGGTAGGACCATATTTCCAGTTCCGATCGTTGTATGGTCTTAATATCTGTGAGCCAAAATACCCATGACAAAACTTAAGATCCACTCCATCAGCTCCCAAGTCGTATAATAATTTGGATGACTTAACAAATAAATCAATGGTATCGTCTACATAATCTTCATCTATCACTTCCCCGCCAAAACCATATAAGGGTTTTACGCATACCCTTTTTGAAAATTTACTTCCCGAAACTTCACCTGAATGGTTTAATTGCACAATAAGAAGAGGTTTAGGATTGATTTTTTTCATATTCTTAATGAATTTCTCCCATTCTTTTATATTCTCTTTATCCCCCGGTTGAATACTTATCTGCGCATTTCTCGCTCTGCTGTCATATTGCATTGTTATGGA
Source organism: Actinomycetota bacterium (assembly GCA_028718045.1). Lineage (GTDB taxonomy): Bacteria > Actinomycetota > Humimicrobiia > Humimicrobiales > Humimicrobiaceae > JAMDDL01. The sequence goes on along the minus strand of JAQUMQ010000009.1, from coordinate 4,624 downwards.
TTCAAATACTATAATTCCGGCATCGCCTTCAAATAAATTCCTGTAACGCGTAAGTGATCTTTCTGAAAATCCTCCGCTTGGACTTGCATCTGCACATTCCATCGGCTGTATCACAAACCTGTTTGTAGCAGTTCTCTTACCGATTTTTATGGGTTTTGCCAGAGCAGTATATCTATTGCTCATTTACTTTCCCCCTATTTCGATTTTTTGATAAAATAATGTTTAAAATCATTTCCATTTTTTAAGTATATAATAAAATATTTATTACGTAATACCATAAAAACACTTACATTATACTAGGATGATTTTAGTATTTCTGATAACGGTTTTGTTCTTGAAATTCAGCTTGGTTTATTTTAAATATGCATCATTGATTTTTATTGAATACTAGCATGATATTATAATTATGAGTATAATACCGGTATAGATAAGTTTTTATTTTAATAATATGTATGAAAATGTATTTAGCTGGATTTTAACACAAAATCCCTCTAAAAAAATTATAGTTTCAAACAAGGATGATTTTTTCAACAGCGCTAATTTTTTTCATACCATAATAGAATTTATACAGGACGGCGTAAGCGTACTCGATAATGATCTAATCATCCGTTATGTGAATACCACGGTTTACGCTTTATATACAAAAGGATTGAATCCTATAAATAAAAAATGTTATTCGGTTTACCATAAAAGAAAAACACCTTGTGATGATTGTCCCACTTTAAGAACACTTAAAACAAAAAAACCACAAATGAGCACAATAAGCTACCCACGTAAAAATGATACACCTGGATGGCATGAGTTATTTTCGATACCCGTTTTTGACAAGAATTATAATATAATTTTAATAATTGAATATATAAGAGACATTACCTTGCAAAAATACATTAAAGATAATTTAAACGACATCGAGAATCGTTTTAAAGCATTAGAAGAACAAAACAATATGCTGATACAAATTTTAAACCAAAGGGAAGAGCTCCAAAACAACCTGGAAAATACGATTTCAACAAATCTTGAAAAATTTATCAAACCCTCGCTTAACTATTTAAAAAGAACAGTCAATGAAAAAGATATTGATCTCGTTAATGCTATAATTAACGAAATTATCTATCCGATTACTAAAAAAAGACCCGCTCCTACCGCAAAATTTACCCCTCGTGAGCTTCAAGTTGCATCCCTTATAAAAGAAGGCTTTCAATCAAAAGAAATTGCTGATAAACTTTGTGTTACTCAGAAGGCAGTAGATTATCACCGTTTAAATATACGTAAAAAATTAGAACTATCCCGTACTTCAAACCTGAGGACTTATCTGGAAACACATCTTTGACTAAACTATCGATATTGATGTAATCATTGCCATAATAATCAAAAAATTATACATATATTTATGATTTATAATCCTAATAAGTTTCTCCGATCTGTATTGTTTATATTAATATCATTTATTATTGTTTTGATTTTATTGCCTTGATATAATCCTTTTAAAATAAAATATATTATTAAAAAACGTTTGATATTGCGCGACATTGAAAATTAAAACTTTTTTTAAAAAATATTTTATAAGTCTCTAACAAATATTTAAAAATATAAATATCAGACAAGAATGCAAACATGGTTGGCAAAATAATTCTCTGCAAAAATTTATTAAATTTAAGTTCAAAAGAGAAGAAATGGAAAAAATAATTGGAGCAAATCTTAAAATTTACTTTAAAGATAAAAAAGAATTTAAAGAATATGCTCAAACTTTAATTAAGGAAATGGATTTTATTAAGTCTGACTCTCTGAAAGTATATGTTTTACCTGATTTTTTAAACATACCTCAAGCATCAGAAATATTTAAAAATACAAAAATCAATATTGGCGCACAGGATTTATTTTGGGAGGATTCAGGGCCTTATACAGGTGCGATCTCACCGCTTTTATTAAAAGATTTTGGTTGCACATTAGTCTTCGTAGGCCATTCGGAAAGAAGAAGATATTTTAATGAAAATGACTATATCCTAAATAAAAAAGTACATGCATGCTATAGGGTAGGTTTGATTCCTATTGTACTCATAGGAGAAACTGAAGAAGAAAGAAGTTATGGATTAACTGATATTATAATTGAAAAACAAATAAGGATAATTTTAAATAATCTACCTTATGATTTTTTAAAAAATATAGTTATTATGTATGAACCTGTATGGGCAATTGGAAAAGCTGATGCGGCAACTCCGGAAATAATCGAAAAATCCTTTAAATTTATAAGAAAAACTTTATTAAAAATTTATGATAAAAATCTTAGCGAAAATATAAAAGTTATATATGGGGGTAGCGTTAACCCTTCAAATGCATCCGAAATTCTTAAAATAAAAGGTGCTGACGGACTTGGAGTAACACGCTCATCTCTTAATGTCCGCGAATTCGTAAAAATAATAAGAATTGCAGAAAAAATATAATTATAAATAAGATCATGGTATTCGATGCTTGGCGATTTGTAAGCATCGAATGTTGATATTATGTAATTGTAATTATAATTATGAAATTAATTATTTGGATATATTTGATTCTTCAAGTTGATGAGTTTTTTTATAGTCTTCAAGCAACAACAATTTATTAAAATTATTGTTTTTATTAATGGATAATTCATAAAAAATATCATTATATTTTCTATCTGATTTGACTTCAGACTGCTTGTTTAAATCAAGAACTTTAAGAACAGGAACGACAGAATATTTGTCTATTTTCGAACTGTATTTAATATCAACATCATAGCCGATATTCTTTAAAACTTGACCGCTGCAGGATTTTTCTAAAGCTTTTGTCACATTTCTGTTATTTTTAACTATATCCAGTGCTACATATGCAGAATCAGACAATATATATTCATCTTTATTAAAATCCATAAGATATTTGACTGCAACACCGGCATTATATACGTCATCATATGTTATTAAACGTTTTTTCCCTGAGCATAATATAAAAATATCTTTGGCTTCTTTTTTTGCTACATCGGATATTTGTTTTATAACTGCAGTTAGGTTAAGAAGCGAAAGGGCAAAAATATTATTGGATTTAAGTACTTTGAAAAAAGATACCGTTCCGTTGGTAGTCATCATTATTATTTTCTTTCCCGAAAGATTTAAGCAAGAAAACTCATAAGGAGAATTTCCATAATCAAATCCTTCCGGCGGTAGGCCATTTTCTTCCCCACATAAAAGATAATCTTTAAATATTTTTTTTAATTTATAGGCTTCATCTTTGTTTTTTGAAAGTATTATCCGTTTGCTTCCTGATTCAAGAATAGCAGCGATGGTAGAAGTTGCTCTTAAAGTGTCTATGACAGCACAAACCGAATTGCTTATTATGGGATCGCATAAATTTTTATTAAAATTATTTGTTAATTCGACATAGATTGTTTTTTTTCGATTTTCGTATTTATCCAATCGTTTTATTTTATACTACCTTTTTATTATATTTTTCTAATTATCGTTTATCGCAAATCCTTTAAAAAACTTCTTTATGTTTTTTAAAGAGTTTATTTTTAAAACAATTTTAAATTTTTAAAATCAATATTTTTGCTTCATATTTATCATCTTATATTTTTTAACTATCTCAATAACCGATTGTTCCGTAGGAACTCTTTCACCGCTTGAGCCTGATGCGTATCCAACAGCGGTTGAATTATTTATCGAATATTCTGCAGTTTTCGGATCATTGAAAGGTCCGCCATGAGTAATAACCATCGTATCTTTATTTATTTTTTTAACAGACCCGCAAATGTTTTTTACGATTTCCGTAGAATCTTCAAGAGACGGAGTGGCCTTTGCACCAACCAACCCACCAGAAGTTAATCCAATCATTGCACCTATTATATCCGCACCTGCTTTGGTCATTTCAATAGCTTCATTTTCATTAAAAACCCAAGCAACTGTAAATATGTCTTTTTCATTTGCTTTTCTTATTAATTCAACTTCTTTTGAAAATCCGATGCCTGCATCTTCCAGTAACTTTGCAAATTCTCCATAAATTCCCACAAACGGCTCATTTGTAATACCAGAAAATCCTAAAGCAATAACTTCATTTATAAAATTATCAATATCCCTTGTAGGATCATGTGCACCAATACCCGCGATACACGGTGTTTTTTTAATAACCGGTAAGATATATTTTGCAGAATTCAGTAACTCATCATTTGCATTTGAATAAGGAAGCCATGCAATAAGAGATGAAACTCCATGCATCCTATAAAATGCTGTCGAATAAACACCTATAAGATCTGCTCCTCCAAGTTCAGCGCATTTAGCAGTCAGACCTATGCCGGCTCCAAATAAAAATATTGGTTTGCATCCGGTAATTTCTTCATTTAATTTTTTGATAATATCTTTTCTTTTAAAATATTTAGCCATTATAAAATCTCTTTATCAAGCTTATCTTTATGTTTTAATCCTGCTTATTAAATTTAAGGCATTTTTATACAATATTTTTTCAAGATCATCTTGCGTAATAAAATCATCATATTTTTTATTTAAAAAACTGACAGCTTTTTCAAGACAATCTAGCGTTTCGTTTTGCATATAAAAAGGATAATCACTCCCAAAAATCACTCTGTCTATACATCCGGAATAAGATTTGATCATGT
>JAQUMQ010000008.1 GCA_028718045.1 Actinomycetota bacterium | reverse complement strand
ATATGCCTGTGGCATATTGAAACCAAGGGGTTCGAATGGACGGAGTGAAGCGAAGCCGATAAGCGTAGTGAAGAGGCAAGCGTAATGAGTCCGCGGCTCTGCAGCGAGCTTGAAAAGCGAGTAGTCATGAAAACAAGTGCCTTGGGTAAAATAATACATTTTTATTTTATATCAGGAAGATATATTTTTAAAACACTAGTAATTTTGGGAATATTATTGGTGCTGTCATGCGTTTTGATTGTAAGCGTACCGGATTTTTCTATGCATAAACCCGATTTCAGGTTATCTTCCAATATTTTCGTGGCGATTTGTCAGGTAATAATCGGAATAATCTTTCTAGGTTCAATGGCCGGCAGCGCTTTACTGGGAATTTTTGTTTTGTTTTGGTTTTTACCGGAAATAGTTTGCGAATTGCTTCTAAAGAAAAAAATACTGCAGATTATAAAAGACGAAAAAAACATATCCATATCCACTTTAGCCCAAAAGATCAAAGTTTTTGAAGATGATTTAAGTATCTTATTGAAGCGTTGGATTTCAGTTAGAGGTAAATTTTATGCAAATGGGGTAAGGAAAAAATTTTCTGGAAATCATATTAACTTGGATTTGGTAAATAATAAAATATCCTGGGAAGAATGACGTATATGTTTTAATAAAAACTTTATGAAACTTTCCGGAAAACAAGTTTTTAAAAAATCAGATATCATTTCTTTCCATATAAGGTATGAAAAACATGGACAACACAGCTATGAAGGGAAGAATCAGTATAATGTAAATGGTTTTTTCTATGCCTATTCTATCGGCAAGTTTGCCTAAAAGCATTACCGCTATTCCCGCAAAACCTGCACTTAAACCCATTATAAGGGATGATGCCAGGCTTAAATTTTTTGGAAATATGTCATGAGACATACTTATGCACAACGGAACAGATGATATCAGAAAAAAACCTATGAAAATAAACAATATTATGCTTAAAAGTCCATTTGTTTTAAATATACAGTATGTTAGCGGTATGATTGCGATATAAGCTATTTGGATTAAGATATTCCTTTTTATTTTGTCGGCAAAATAAGAAAAAAAGATTCCGCCCATTCCGCCCATTATTCCAAAAACAAGAAGAATTATACTGATATTTATTATGTTTACTTTTAAAGATGTCAGATATAACGGCATAAAGGTAACAAGACCCACCCATAAAACATCTCTTGAAAATGCTGCAGTCCAGACTAAAAAAAAGTGTATGAGCTTTAGCTTATGAAATTTAAATTTACTGAAGCGTGACTTTAACGAAATATTCTTATCATTTTTGTAAATACTTCTTTTTTTGTTATCGGCCGGAATTTTTTTAAGCAACAAAATTGCTATTATAATTCCCGGTATCATTGCAAGAGGTGAAAATTTCATACCGATCTTATCGATGATCGAAATAAAAAATAATGAACCTATCGAGTATCCTACACTTCCGCCTAAGGAAATTATTGAGTTTCCAAGCCCTTTTTTCTTGCCTTTATATTCGGCACCTATGGCTGCGCTTGGCGGATGAAATGCAGCTACACCTAAGTTTCCGATAAACAAGAGAACAAGAATGACGAAATAGTTTGATATTATCGCAATGAGCGATAAAAAAAATGCTGCGACCAAAATTCCATAAGTCATGTAGTGTTTTAAACCATGTTTGTCGGATAAATAGCCGAAAAGAGGTTGTGTAATACTGTTTGATATTTGAGATATAGCTGTCATTGCCGATACTTGAAAAATTGACAGGTCGTATTTATCTGCAACCAAAGGAATTATTCCCACGATGAAAGCAGGATACAAATCAACAATAAAATGACCGATTGTCGAAAGGCTGATATTATAGATATTTGGCTTAATTTTCTTTTTTATCATTTAAGGATTCAGCTTTATATAATTTTAAGATTCTACTAGTTTAAATTTAATTATCAATACCTTTCGAATTTATATTTTTAACTTTATGTATGTTTTTGTTTATATAATCTTTTTTATTTTATATAATCAATATTGACCGTGCTAGGCGGGGAGCTAGCGGTGCCCTGTAACTCACAATCCGCTATAGTGAGGCTTAATTCCGGTAATTGAGGTTTTCGACAGTAAGGCTAGCCGTTCCGAAAGTGGCGTTGAAGGTTGGGTCTTGTGCGGCGAAGCTTTGCGAACCCCGTCAGATCCGAGAGGAAGCAGCGGTAAGTAAATTGCTTTGGGTGCCACAAGGAAGCCTGGCCTGAGCCAACTACGGAATGGGCACTTGTTGTTGCAAATCGAAGACCGGTGCATGGTCCTTATTTAAAATTTTCTAGAAAGCTAAATCAAATATACATGGGATACATTTCAATATACAGAAAATGGAGACCTCAGAATTTTCAAGAGATTGTCGGTCAAGACGACATAGTAAAAACTTTAAGGAATGCCGTAAAAACCGGCAGGCTTTCACATGCCTATATTTTTTGTGGACCAAGAGGTACGGGTAAAACATCAATGGCAAGAATCCTTGCAAAAGCTGTTAACTGCAAAAAAAAACAAAAAGATAAAAATAACATTGAACCGTGCAACGTTTGTGAAAATTGCATAAGCATAACCAACGGAACCAGCGTAGATGTAATAGAAATAGATGCTGCTTCAAACAGAAAAGTGGAACCTACAAGAGAGCTTATCGAGAAAGTAAATTATCTGCCGAATTATCTTAAAAAAAAGGTATATATCATTGACGAAGTTCATATGCTTACAGATGCGGCATTCAATACTTTGCTCAAAACGTTGGAAGAACCACCGGACCATGTAATGTTTATTTTGGCAACAACTGAACCCGATAAGGTTTTGCCGACAATTTTATCCAGATGTCAAAGATTTAATTTTAAACCCATTAGTTCTGATTCCATAACAAGCAAGTTGAAAATGATTGCTTCAAAAGAGAATATTGATATAAGCGAAGCTGCTTTAAGCCTTATTTCAAAATATTCTGGAGGAAGCCAGAGAGATGCAAATGTCATACTCGAAAAATTGGCTTCACTTGACGAAGATAAAATAAAGGTCGAAGATGTGGCATCGCTTTTAGGAGTGGTTGATTATGAAATATTGTTTGAGCTTATAAATATTCTGATCGAAAAAAACGTAAATGAATTATTGTTTTTTGAGCATAGGCTACAGGAAAGTTATCAGAACATAAGAATTTTTGTTGAGGAATTTTTAAACCATTTGCAAATATTGTTTATTGTAAAGAATTACGAATCGGCTTTTGAAATCATAAACGTAAATGCAGAGTATAAGGAAAAGTATCTGGAACAAGCAAAGCTTGTTACAAGCAATGCTTTGCAGTTTTTCATAGAGTTATTCACCGATCTTTACAAGGAAATAAAAGTATCGGAAGGCAGCAAAATTTTGTTTAGATCTGCTTTGATAAAAGCTGTAACTTATCATGATCGCGAAATGAAAGAAAAGGGAATTACAAATACCGGTATTTATGACGAAAGACTGAATTTTTTCGAAAGCGAGATAAGGGATTTAAACAATAAAATTTTCGAAGTTCAAAAAAACCTTTATAAATTTTCAGCTGACACAAGTAATAAAATGGAAAATAAAGTTTCCGGAACAGCGAAAAAAGAAAAAGAATTTCGAGAGGATTTAAAAATCGACAGTAAAAAAGATAACTTAAACGATTATGTCAACCAAGAAAATATTGACGACGGAAATATTTCACAAGCAGATGATAAATATTCGAAAGACTCCGATAAAATCGACCGTAGTGTCGGAAATGATTTAATGAATGAGATAAAAGAAAAATGGGTAAAAATTTGCGCTTCCATAAGGTCAAAAGAAAAAGGAATACCTCTTTATTCTCAGTTTATAGAAACAAAAAAGATAAAAATAAATAATGGTAATATTCTTTTTTATCTTCCCAATAATTATAAATTTCATAAAGATAATTTAAATAAAACCGAAAACCTCGAAAAAATAGAATCTTCGCTAAGGGAAAATTTGGGAAGACAGTTTAAGATTAATTTCTTTTTTGAAAGCGAAGGAAAGGATTTAACAGATATAAGAGAATTTTCAAAAAATGTAAAAGAACATAATTCCGAGAAGACCATAACGGGGGAAAAAGAAACAGTAAAAGAAAGAGTCAGCAGCGAAACTGCGGGAAAACATACAAAAACTCAACATTTCAAGGACAAAGAAAACAAAGAAAACGACAAAGACTTTGAATATTTTGTCGATTCTGGCGAAGACAAGATCGAAGAATACTCTTATTTAGAAAAAAAATTTCAAATAAAGGAGAAAAAGAGTGGGAATTAATTACGGCGATTTAATGAAGCAAGCAAGAGTAATGCAAAAAAAACTTGAAGCAACTCAGGAAGAGTTAAAAAATATGGTTTTCGAAGCTTCTTCCGGAGGTGGAGCAGTGAAGGCAAAAGTCAATGGCGAGCAAGAACTGCTGGAAGTAAAAATAAACAAAAAAACAATAGATGTCAATGATATCGAAATGCTTGAAGATATGGTTATGGTTGCGATAAACGATGCTTTAGCACAAGCAAAAAATGAATATAAGAATAAAATGAGTTCTTTTACAGGCGGAATGAATATTCCTGGCTTGTTTTAATGAAATAATAAATGTACGGGATGATAAATTTTGATAAGGCAAGATTATAATACTGTGATGTGAAAATATGGCATTTCAAATAAAAAGCATTGAGACATTGATAAATGAATTCAGAAAACTTCCAGGCATAGGTCCTAAATCCGCAAGAAGAATAGTATTTTATTTGCTCAAGCAATCAAAAAACGAAATCAAGAGTTTTGCGGATGCCTTGATTGAAATGAAAGAAAAGGTAAAATTATGTAAAAATTGCTTCAATTTATCTGAAGACGACGAATGTTTTTTTTGTAAAGATGGCAGCCGTAATAAAGCGAGCATTTGTATAGTCGAAAAACCAAGCGACGTTCTTGTGATTGAAGCTACAGGAGAGTACAAAGGCTTGTATCATGTGCTGGGCGGACTTCTTTCTCCTATCGAAAACATTGGTCCTGATGAACTTAAGATACCCAAGCTTATAGAAAGAATAAATAATTTAAAAACTTCTGAAATAATAATTGCATTAAATCCCACAGTCGAAGGAGACAGCACCGCAACATATCTTAGCAAGAACTTAAAACCTTTGGGTGTAAAAATTACAAAACTTGCAAGCGGTCTTCCTGTGGGGGGAGACATTGAGTATGCTGATCAAATGACGATCGGCAGAGCAATTTCTGGCCGGAGGGAAATCTAAAAAACACAAAAATAAAAATAAGGGGCAAAAATTCACTTTCTACCCCTTATAGATTGAGACTTGCCGCTAAATTTTTACACTCTTTAATTAATTTAATTAAATTAATTAAGCATCACTGTTGTTTATGTCTCCGATAACGACATTTTTTTATAACTTTCGTATTTTTCCTTAGCTTCTTTTTCGGCTTTTTTAAACAATTCTTCTGCAGTTTCAGGAAGAATTTTAGTTAACGAAGAATATCTTACTTCTCCCATCAGAAACTCCCTGAACGATTCCTTTGGTTCTTGGCTGTCAAGAATAAATGGGTTTTTACCTTGTTTTTTTAATTCCGGATTAAATCTGTAAAGATGCCAATATCCCGCATCGACTGCTTGTTTTTGCCTGTATTGTGTTTTACCCATTCCGATTTTGATGCCATGATTTATACATGGAGAATATGCAATAACAAGTGATGGCCCATCATATTTTTCAGCTTCGATTATAGCTTTTAAAGCCTGATTTTTGTTTGCACCCATTGCTATTTGAGCTACATAAACATATCCATAAGTTGCGGCAATCATACCCAGGTCTTTTTTCTTGATTTTTTTACCTGAAGCGGCAAATTTAGCGACTGCTCCTGTAGGAGTTGATTTCGAAGATTGGCCGCCGGTATTTGAATATACTTCAGTGTCGAAAACCAAAATGTTTACATTTTCACCCGAAGCTATTACATGGTCAAGACCACCATAGCCGATATCATATGCCCAGCCGTCTCCGCCTAAAATCCATATGGATTTTTTAATCATAAAATCCTTCTTGTCAAATATATCTTTTCTTAAGGCTTCCGCTTTTTCATCAGACAATTTCTTTTCAAGTAAAGGGATAAGCTTTACCGTGGCATCTTTGCTTAACTGCGAGTCATCTTTATTGGTTATCCATTCGTTTAAAGCATTTTTTAAATCGTTGGCTACATTCATATCAGCCAACTCTCTTGCTTCGTCAGCTAGTTTGGCTCTCATGTGTTTTATTCCCAAAGCAATGCCAAATCCATATTCTGCGTTATCTTCAAATAAAGAGTTAGCCCATGCAGGACCTTTCCCTTCCCAATTCTTGCAATATGGTGTTGAAGGTGCCGATGCTCCCCAAATTGAAGAACATCCTGTTGCATTTGCAATAATCATCCTGTCACCAAAAAGCTGCGTGATAAGTTTCGCATAAGGAGTTTCGCCACAACCTGCGCAAGCTCCTGAAAATTCAAATAAGGGTTGCTTGAATTGACTGCCTTTTAAAGTATCCGCACTCATAAGATTTTCTTTAGGTTTAGTAGAAACAGCAAAATTCCAGTTTTCCATCTCTTTTGATTGCGAGTCAAGAGGCTTCATAACCAAAGCTTTTTCTTTTGCGGGACACGTATCAACGCAGTTTCCGCATCCGGTACAATCAAGTGTAGAAACCTGTATTTTATATTTATATCCTTCAAGTCCTTTACCTTTTGCATCGAGTGCCTCCATTCCTTCGGGAGCATTTTTCAATTCTTCTTCCGTGAACAAGAATGGTCTTATCGATGCATGAGGGCATACATATGAGCATTGGTTGCATTGTATGCAGTTTTCTTTCTGCCATTCGGGTACGTTTACCGCAACACCTCTTTTTTCATAAGCTGCAGTACCTGAAGGGAAAACGCCGTCTTCATTTCCAACAAATGCACTGACCGGTATATCATCGCCTTCATTTTTGTTTATCACCCTTAAAATTTTTTCTATAAATTCAGGTTCTTTTACGGCAACATCTGTAAAATCCTTAGCGTCCTTCCAATCCGAAGGAATATCAAATTTAACTACGGAGGTTATTCCTTTGTCGACTGCTTCATAATTCATCCTGACTATTTCGGCACCTTTTTTGCCATAAGTTTTTTCAATGGCTTTTTTAAGATACTTGACGGCATCATCTAGAGGAATTATGTTTGCAAGTTTAAAGAAAGCAGCTTGGCATATCATATTGATCCTATTACCCAAACCTATTGTTGCAGCTATGTCTGTGGCATTAATCGTATAGAAGTTTATACTTTTTTCGGCAAGGTATCTTTTCATGAAAGCCGGAAGCTTTTCTCCAAGTTCCTCAGGTTTCCACTGGCAATTAAGAAGAAAAATACCACCTTTTTTTAATCCCTTTAAAACATTGTATTGATTTACGTACGCCTGGTTGTGACAAGCTATGTAATCGGCATAACCAACAAGATATGTCGATCTTATCGGGCTTTTGCCAAATCTTAAATGCGAGATAGTCACGCCGCCTGATTTTTTTGAATCGTAAGCAAAGTAACCTTGAGCAAACATATCGGTATGATCGCCTATAATTTTAATTGCATTTTTGTTTGCTCCTACCGTTCCGTCTGAACCAAGTCCCCAAAATTTACATTGGATTGTTCCGTCAGGAACGGTGACGATTTCTTCTTCAACAGCCAGCGAACTATTGCTAACATCGTCGGTTATTCCAATAGTAAAACAGTTTTTGGGTTCGTCTTGTTTTAAGTTGTCGTATACTGCCTTTATCTGTCCCGGTGTCGTGTCTTTTGAGCCTAGTCCATACCTGCCGCCAATAATTAAAGGAGATTTTTCCGTATCATAAAATAAGGTTTTTATATCAAGATACAAAGGTTCTCCCAATGCTCCCGGTTCTTTCGTCCTATCGAGTACGGCAATTCTTTTGACAGATTTCGGAAAAACGTCAAAGAAATATTTTGAAGAAAATGGTCTGTAAAGATGAACTTTGATAAGTCCGACTTTCTCGCCGTTTTTGTTTAGATAATCGACGGTTTCTTCAACGGTTTCCGTAACCGAACCCATCGCTATTATTATATTTTCAGCGTCTTTTGCACCATAGTATACAAATGGTTTGTATTCTCTTTGCGTCAATTTGCTTATTTGCATCATGTAATCTGCAACGATTTGAGGTACCTGATCATAAAATTTATTTGCTGCTTCTTTTGCCTGAAAAAATATATCGGGGTTTTGAGCTGTACCTTTTGTATATGGTCTTTCGGGATTCAATGATCTGTCTCTGAAAGCTTTAAGCGCATCCCTGTCCAATAAATTAGACAGATCGTTATAATCGAGTACTTCTATCTTCTGGACTTCGCTTGAAGTTCTAAATCCGTCAAAAAAATGAACGAAAGGTATTCTTGATTTAATTGCTGCAAGATGTGCAATAGAACCAAGATCCATTATTTCCTGAACCGATCCTGAAGCCAGCAAAGCTGCTCCTGCTTGCCTTAAAGCCATCACATCTGAATGATCGCCAAAAATTGATAATGCATGTGCTGCAATTGCTCTTGCAGATACATGAAAAACACCGGGAAGAAGTTCTCCCGCTATTTTATAAATATTTGGAATCATTAAAAGAAGTCCTTGAGATGCCGTAAAGGTAGTGGTTAGAGCACCGGCAGAAAGTGAGCCATGAACCGAACCTGCTGCTCCTGCTTCTGACTGAAGTTCAGCTACGTTTACTTTTTGACCGAAAATGTTTAGTTTGCCGTTAGCGGACCACTCATCGGTCATTTCAGCCATTGTCGAGGACGGCGTAATTGGATATATTGCAGCAACTTCTGTAAATGCATAAGCAACATATGCCGCGGCCGTATTGCCATCCATAGTTTCCATTTTTTTCATGTTGTTTTTTTACTCCTTTTTTTATTGAATCTTAAAAATATAAAATATGATTATTTTTAAGATTCTTTTTAAATTTATATTAAAAACAAAAAACACAAACTCTTTATTATAATATATATATAAATTATATCAAATATATTTACTTAAATATTTACTTAAATATCGTCGGAATTTTTTAAAGCCAATCATATTATCTGGTGAATTCTTTTTTTATTATAGCTTCGTTTTTTAGTAGAATGTTTATATATTGTGCTCTTTCATAAAAATGAGGATCTTTAATATTTTTCTTTGATAATTTTCCTTTTAATTCCGAAATATTTTTGTAACCATTTGAATCCATCCATGAGTTTAAGTCCCTTAAGATGGTTTTTATATGATTTATGCCATTCTTATAGACGGTGCTTACCGATTGTATGCAAGAAGCTCCAGCAAGAATCATTTTTATGACATCGCTTCCCGTATAAATACCGGTACTGCTGCAAATATCACCGCATATGTTACCATAAACCAATCCCGTCCATCTTAAAGGTATCTTATTTTCGTGTTGGCATGAAATTTGTATCGGATAGAAGTATCGTTGTTTTATTATATCGATTTCGGGTTGGAAAAGACGGTTAAAAAGAACAAATCCATTTATTTTCTCTTTGTCCATTTCATGAATAATATTTAAAGTATTGGAATAAAAAAAGTTCAGTTTAACGCTGACCGGAATTGTGATGGCTTTTTTAATTTTTTTTAAGATGCTCAATTGTTCTTTTTCTATTTGGCTTGATGATTTATTTATATTTGAAGGAGCGGAATATAAATTAATTTCGATGCCGTCGACTCCTGTTTCCTGTATTTTTTTTGCATAATCTACCCAGGTATCTTTAGAAAGTGCATTAAGGCTTGCAATGACAGGGATATTCAGAACATTTTTTATTTTTTTTAAACCAATCAGGTGAGCTTTGGGTCCTGAATGCTTGAATGTCGGAAAAATACTGACCATTTCTGCATGACGTTCGCTATATTCTTCTATTTGCTCCTTAATTTGCAGATCTTCAAGCTCTATTTGTTCCTCGAAGAGCGACTTATATATGACGGCAGCAGCACCGGCTTTTTCAATGTTTTTTGCGGTTTCAATGTCAGATATCAAATCGCATGCACCTATTATAATCGGATTTTTTAGGCTTATTCCCATGTAAGTTGTTTTTAAGTCAGCCATTTTAACCTCCATGCTAGTATTGTGAAGAGTGTTTTATGAAACAATTATATCATTTTTTGTTATATAATTCTTTTGTAGGTTTATCCAAGTAGCTGGTTATCATATTTTTATAATGATATTATTTCCGATATTGCACATATATGATTTTATTATATAATTGCTAAAATCATAAATTATATATAATTTGGACAGTATAATATGGAAAAAAATACAGTAGTAATGAAATTTGGAGGTACTTCGGTTGGCTCTGTGGAAAAAATAAATAATGTTGCAGAAAGAGCCATAAAATCAAAAAAAGAAGGAAATAACGTAGTGATTACATTATCGGCAATGGGTGATACCACGGATGATCTTATAAACCTTGCTTCCAAGATATCCAACAATCCTCCCAGAAGAGAAATGGATATGCTTTTATCAACTGGCGAGCAGATATCTATTTCTCTTTTGGCTATTGCCATAACAGAAAAAGGCGAGAAGGCAATTTCACTTACCGGATATCAGGTTGGAATATTCACAGATGATATTTTTTCGGAAGCGAAAATATTGAGCGTAAAAAAAGACAGAATTTTTTCTGAATTTGAAAAAGGCAATATCGTGATTATAGCAGGTTTTCAGGGTATAACCAGCAATAATGACATAACTACTTTAGGCCGGGGTGGATCGGATACCACAGCAGTGGCAATCTCTGCTGCACTTAATGCCAAATATTGTGAAATTTTTACCGATGTTGACGGAGTATTTACGACGGATCCAGGCATAGTTGCAAATGCTAGAAAAATCAGTATGCTGTCTTATGATGAAATGTTGGAACTTGCTTCGTCAGGAGCGAAAATCCTGCATTTAAGAGCTGTTGAGTTTGCAAAAATTCATAATGTAATTATTCATGTAAGATCTAGTTTTAACAATAATGAAGGGACTTGGGTTATGGATACTGAAAGCTTGAATGAAAAAATGGAACAGGCTGTCGTTTCTGGTGTTTCTTATGATACTAATCAGGTAAAAATTTCTGTTTTCGGAATTCCGGATAAGCCGGGAGTTGCGGCAAAACTTTTTGAAGAACTTGCAAAAGCAAGTATAAACATTGACATGATAGTGCAAAACGTCGGAGAGAAAGGTATTGCGGCAATATCATTTACCATAAAAAACGAAGACTTGAAAATAGGCGAAAGAGTTGTCGAAGAGTTAAAACAAAGTCTTGAAATTAAAGATATTGAAATAGACACCGGGATTGCCAAGCTTTCCATTGTGGGTGCAGGTATGAAGTCTCATCCCGGGGTTGCTGCAACAATGTTTTCGACTTTGGGGAGCAACGGTATAAATATCGAAATGATTTCAACTTCGCCCATTATAATTTCATGCGTAATAAAGAAAGACAGAATTAAAGAAGCGGTTAAATTATTGCATGATATATTCGGATTAGGAAAATAGTAATTTTTGATACCGAAATTAAGATAACTTTAATTACGGGTATTGTTATAGATAGGAGCTTAATTTGAAAGAGTATAATGTTGCGATAGCAGGTGTGACCGGAGCAGTGGGAAGTGTTTTTTTATCCATATTGGAAGAAAGAAAGTTTCCCGTAAAAAATCTAACAGCACTTGCTTCTGCAAGGTCGGCAGGAAAGACAATAAAGTTTAATAATGAGAAAATCGAAGTAAAGGAGCTAAAAAACGACTCCTTCAAAAATATAGATATCGCATTGTTTTCGGCCGGTGCGTCACGTTCGCTGGAATTCGCAAAACATGCTGTTGACAGCGGTGCGGTCGTAATAGATAACAGTAGTGCTTTCAGAATGGATCCGTCGGTTCCTTTGATTGTTCCGGAAGTTAACTCTGAAGCTATACTTAAACATAAAGGAATTATAGCCAATCCAAACTGCTCGACGATCATAATGGTAGTTGCGTTAAAACCTTTAAATGATATTTCAAAAATAAAAAGAATAATCGTTTCTACCTATCAAGCCGTATCGGGAGCAGGAGCAAAAGCCATATCCGAACTTAAAGATCAGACCGAAAAAATGATATCCGGAAGGGAAAACGAGATAAAATGCGGCGTATTTCCCGTAAGAATTGCGTTCAACGTAATTCCTCATATCGATGTTTTTCTTGATAACGGCTACACAAAAGAAGAAATGAAGATGGTATATGAGACAAGAAAGATACTTCAAGATGAAAACATTAAAATTTCAGCAACAACCGTACGGGTTCCCGTTTTCACTTCACATTCCGAATCGGTTTTAATTGAAACTGAAAATAAAATAAATGTCGAGGATGCAAGAAAAGCTTTTAAAAAAGCAAATGGTATTACGCTCATGGATGACTTTGAACATCTTATTTATCCCACGCCGCTTGACTCGTCAAATAAGGATAACGTCTTTGTAGGAAGGATAAGGGATGATATTTCTTCCGAAAACGGAATATGCTTCTGGTGTGTCGGAGATCAGCTAAGAAAAGGTGCTGCATTAAATACCGTCCAGATTGCTGAAACCATGATCAAAAAAGGTCTTATTTAATCCGTGTTAAGCAATTACCGTTTAAGTTTTGGAAAGCTTGTTTTTATATTCATTTATCTTTGCAAGTCTTTCCTTTAATATCTTTTCGAAACCTCTTTCGGAAGGCTGATAATAAGCCCTGTCTTTTAGTTTTTCGGGTAAATAATCCTGGCTTACGATTGCATTAACGTAATTATGAGGGTATTTATATCCATTGCCATAACCTGCTTCCTTCATCAATTTTGTCGGTGCATTTCTGATGTGCATGGGAACCGGAAGCGAAAGATATGATTTTATATCTTCCATTACTTTGTTGTATGTTGCATATAATGCATTGCTTTTAGGTGCCAAAGCACAATATATGGCAGCTTCGATTATGGCGAGATAACCTTCAGGCGGACCTATGAATTCAAAACAATCTTTTGCGGCAATCGATATAACCAATGCATTAATATCGGCAAGACCTATATCCTCTGTGGCAAATCTTACGATTCTTCTTATGATATATAACGGATCTTCGCCGCCTTCTATCATTCTTAAAGTCCAATAAGCAGAGGCATCGGCATCGCTTCCGCGCATACTTTTGTGAAGAGCGGAAATAAGGTTAAAATGCTCTTCGCCATTTTTATCATAAAGCAAAGCTTTTTTTTGTATAATAGCTTCAATCTGACTTGGGTTTATCGGTTCGTCTTTATTTCTTTGTGTCTCAAAGTTGTTAAACACAAGTTCAAGTATATTGTATGCGATTCTGGCATCGCCATCCGAAAATTGTGCGATAAAGTCAATAGATTCATTATCAATTGCGAATTTGTGATTTCCAAAGCCATGTTCTTTGTTTTTTATTGCCTTTATTAAAAGCTTGACAATGTTTTCATGCATCAGTTTATTTAATATGAAAACTTTGCATCTTGAGAGCAATGCGGAGTTAATCTCAAATGATGGATTTTCAGTAGTAGCGCCAATTAAAATTATTGTTCCGTTTTCAACAAATGGCAAAAATGCATCTTGCTGAGCTTTATTGAACCTGTGAATTTCATCAACGAATAAGATTGTTTTAATGCGGTTATTCTTCATTTCAAAAGAAGCTATATCCATTACATCTTTGATCTGTTTTATTCCGGCGACCACTGCCGAAAACGAGACGAATTTATTCTTTGTATTTGCTTTGATAATTCGTGCTATTGTGGTTTTTCCACTTCCCGGAGGACCCCACAATATCATTGAATATAGTTTGTCGGATTCGATTATCTGTCTTAAAACTTTTCCTTTACCCACAAGGTGGTCTTGTCCGATAAAATCTTCAAGTTTCAACGGACGCATTCTTTCCGCAAGAGGAGCGTAATTGATATGATTATTTTCAGATTTGTTTAAGGAATCAAATAAAGTCATGATTAAATAATATAAGTTTTTGTTTAGACAAACTCATCCTGCTATAATTTTTATATAAACGTTCCTGTTTCTGGGACCATCAAATTCGCAAAAATAAATTCCTTGCCATGTGCCTAAAACAAGTTTACCCGAATTTATTATAATACTTAAAGAACTTCCGACCAGCGTGGATTTTATATGCGCATCTGAATTGCCTTCAAAATGCGTATAAGATTCTTCGGATGGAACCAAAGCATTTAGTTTTAATTCGATGTCGTTTTTTACGGAAGAATCTGCGTTTTCATTTATGGTAAGAGCTGCGGTGGTATGAGGGACAAAAAGACAGCAAAGCCCATTATTTACACGCGATTCTTTGACTTTTTTTTCGATAGCTTGCGTTATATCAATAAAATCGGTTCTTTGAGACGTTTTTACATTAAAAATTTCCAATTATTTCTCCAAAAGATAATTTTTAAATTAAGCATATCTCATGAAAATATAAGCTTCATAGAATTTGAAAACATTATAAATTAAAAATACTTATAAATAAAGTCGACGCTTATGCCACGGCAAATGAAAAATAACTGCGTTTGGCAAATAATAAATTGATTAATTAGTGTTTAGTTTATAATATATTTATTGTGTTGCAGTAACATATGCAATTAAGCTTGCTTTAAATTGATGCCGGTTTTCTTAAGTTGGTTTCCGGCAAGTTAGCGATCAGGCATAAAAGATCAAAAAATTTTGATTTTGAATAAGAAAAATGCTTTTTTAAAAATCAGGTCACTTGTATGTGAACGAGCGGATAAAAATCAAGCTATTTGTATGCGAAAGGGCAGATATTTTATTTTTTATTTATAATTTTAAAAAATAAATCGAAAGGTAAATCATGGTAAAAATTCCTGAAATAGAAGTGGGTGTTTTCGGTGGCTCAGGTTTTTATTCTTTTTTAGACATAAAAGAAGAGTTTTATTTGGATACCCCGTATGGAGCGCCTTCAGACAAAATAGTGACAGGGGAACTTGAAGGCAAAAGCGTTGCGTTTATTCCAAGACATGGCAGAGCTCACACAATTCCGCCTCATATGATTAATTACAGGGCTAACATATATGCGATGCATATGCTTGGAGTAAAATATCTGTTTGGCCCATGTGCTGCTGGAAGCCTTCAACCGAATGTGAAGCCGGGAGATTTTGTAGTTTGCGACCAGTTTATTGACAGAACCAACGGGAGAATAGATACATTTTATAATGGGCCCAAAACAAATCATGTTTCGTCTGCTCAGCCGTACTGTCCGGATTTAAGAAAGATCGTTATCGAAAGCGCAAAACAATTAAACATACATTGTCACGAAAAAGGTACTGTCGTAATAGTGCAAGGCCCTAGATTTTCCACAAAAGCCGAAAGCACATGGTACTCCTCTCAGGGATGGGAAGTAATAAACATGACTCAATACCCGGAGTGCTACCTTGCAAGAGAGCTGGAGATTTGTTATGCGAATATTTCGCTAATAACTGACTTCGATGCAGGTCTTGAAGGAAACCCCGACGTAAAACCTGTAACTTATGACGAAGTGATAAAAGTATTTGATGAGAATAACGCTAAATTGAGAAAACTATTGTTTCATGCGATACCAAGAATTAAAAAAGAACGTAATTGTATCTGCTCAAATGCCTTGCTGACGGCAGGAATCAATTAAAACAAACATCATATAATGCGTAACACATTATTACTTTATAACATTCTGTCAAGCGGTGTAAATGCCAGAATTATCAAGCAGATTTTGCATATTCTGAGAAGCAGCGGATTTTTTGTCGAGGAAATAAAAGCATTAAAGATAGGAGAAGCCCGCGAGAGGCTGGAAAGCCATTTATGCAAAAGAGATACAAAACCCGATCTGGTAGTAGTTGTAGGCGGTGACGGAATAATAAACGAAGCCGTAAATGCACTGGCTTATACAAACATTCCCTTAGGTATAATACCCCGAGGCACAGGAAATGCTTTTGCAAAAGAT